>JBDQID010000055.1:0-7829 GCA_040264515.1 Chlamydiales bacterium | reverse complement strand
TTTTAGTAAAGCTTCTTCGTTAACAACGTTTTCCGGAGAGATAATTAGTAAAATCGAGTCCCGTTTCATTAGCTCTAGTTGTGTTTGAGTAAACCAGTTGTGATACTCTTGACTTTTTGGAAGGGTAATGGAGACGATATCGGCAGCAGGAAGAAGAGAGTGTAGGTCTTTGTATGAATAGGTTTTATGGCAGGATGGATTGAAAGAACGCTTGGGGCCGATTCCCCAAACTCTAAGACCAAATTGCTTGGCTTTTTTTGCAATGGCACATCCGGAAGGTCCTAGTCCAATTTGTAGAAGAAGTCGATTTTCTAATAACCAAGGCTGTTTATTTGGATCGTTTTTTTGTTCTTCTTTATAAGGAGAGTATTGAAATAAATTTTTTGAAAAAGCGGCGATTACCGCTAAAGCAAATTCGCCGATTTGATTTCGATTCACTTCGGGTGTATTTGTTATTAAGAGTTCTTGAGACTCTCCTTTTTTATCTAAGGCTATTTTATTAACATGAGGGATAGAAGAGTGGACCCAGCGCAGACGGTGTGCTTTTGCTCTCTCTTTAAGAGAGAGAGTGGGGCCATAGATAATTTCTACATAGTTCCAATAGTTTTCACGAAGAGCTTGTAGGGGAAGGGCTTCTATATCGCTGGCAGTAAAGAATTCGAATTGAGGGAACTCTTTATGCAAATATTGGGCTTCTAAAGGCGTAATTGCGTCGCGTAGAAAGACAATGTTCATGATTATTTCATAGCTCAGCAGTATTCAATAAGTCAAGGGAACTAAAAGAGTTGATAATAATGTTGTAATTCAATACAATTTCTGGCTCATACTCATAAAGATGAATTGTAGTGTAGATTTCGTAGGAGGTACGATGTACGCGATTATCCAAGCCGAGGCAGAAAAGCCGGAGGGAAAGCAGGTCCGCGTTGAAGTAGGCGATGTTATTGATATTGATTTATTTGAAACTACAAGTGAAAGCAGTATTGAATTTAAAAATGTCCTTTTCTTCAATGATGGAAAAGAATCAAAAGTGGGCACCCCTTATGTTTCTGACGTTATTGTAAAGGGTGAAGTGGTCCAAGAATGTGCGAAAGGTGAAAAAATCATTTCTTATAAGTTTAAGAGAAGACAAAATTACCACCGCAAAATAGGTCACCGCCAAAAGTATACACGCGTTAAGATAACAGCTATTGAAGCTAATTAAGGAGATCCATAGATGTCACATAAGAAAGGTCAAGGAGCGAGTCGTAACGGTCGCGACTCCCAATCCAAGCGATTAGGTCTTAAAGCTAATTCAGGACAGTTTGTAACAGCTGGTAGCATTCTCATTCGTCAACGTGGCACGAAGTGGCACCCCGCGAAGAATGTTGGTCGTGGTAACGATGATACTCTTTTTGCTCTTATAGATGGAACTGTTGCCTTTAGAAAGTCTAATAAGACTTTCGTTTCTGTCAATCCTGTTGCTTAAATAAAGCTTAGGTTACACAGTTAAAAAAGCACTAAAAGCTTAACAGCTTTTTGTGCTTTTTTTTGTTTTTACAGTTAGTTTTTTGATCTTTATATAATAGTACCAGCATTATATAGTTTAGTCTCTAAACACTTAATGTCGGAGCTTGCCGGCCCAGCCGAGTTTTGTACGGAGAATGGAGTAGTAGTCACGGTGCATGATATTCACCATGCGGAAGGTGTTTGTTGATTTTGTGATGTGAAAGACATCCCCTGTACGCAGGCGATAGCAGGAAATTCCGTCGAAGGTGATCTCTACTGGGTCATATTCACTGAGGTATTGGATTTGAATGTCTTGTTGTGGCATCAAAACAATGGGACGGTTGGAGATTGTGTGTGGGCTAATAGGTGTTAAAACAAATGCATCGAGGTCAGGTGAGAGAATGGGGCCTCCGGCAGCTAGAGAGTACGCTGTTGATCCGCTAGGTGTGGAAACAATGATACCGTCAGCCGAAAATGTATTAAGGTAAATTCCGTCGACATGGATAGCAAGATCAATAAGGGTTGGGTTGCTGGCGCGGTGAATAACCATCTCATTTACAGCAAAGCAGTGCTCCTGAGCGGAGGTACTCCCTTCCATCATAATTCGATCTTCGATTTTATAATTACCGGCAATGAGATCTTGAAGGCTTGAGTAGATGTCCGAGACAGGAATATCTGCCATAAAACCTAAATTACCAAGGTTTATTCCAAGAATGGGAGCTTCTATATTGGGAAAGCGATGTTTAAGCCGTAAAATAGTGCCATCTCCACCCATCGAAATAAAAAAATCGATAGCTTTTGTATCGATTTTAGATAGAGCTGTTGCTCCCACATCGTCTGCATATTCATCATCAATTGCTACTGTAATCTTTTGCCCTTCCAAAAACTCACGAATACCAATGGCTAGCTGTTTAGCTATCGTTTTTTTTGGGTTCAGATAAAGAGCAATGATCATCAAAAAGTGACCTTTTCAGGCTTGATGCGTTCTAGAGAGAAGGTGTCTAGAATTTTTTCTGTGATTTTTTCAGGGGTAAGGCCTAGTTCTTCTATCAGGCTCAGGTAGTCTCCGTGCCCGACGAATGTGTCAGGGATACCAAGATTTAGTACTTCGATATTACTATAGCCTTGAGTCATCAAAAAGTTATTAACGGTGGCTCCAAGGCCTCCTGTTACAGAGTGTTCCTCTATTGTAATGACCTTTGAGTGTGTTAGCATCAGACGGTGAATAAGGTCTTTATCTAGCGGTTTTACAAAAACAGGATCGAGAACGGTTGCTGCAATGCCTTGCTTGAAGAGTCGTTCTTTAACTTGTAGTGCTGTGTTGCACATGTGGCCAAGAGCGATGATGAGAAGGTCGCGACCTTCTGAGAGGATTTCAGCTTGTCCAACTTCTCGCTTTCTTAAAGGCTTCTCAGAGAGCTCAGTTGTCATATTGGGATAGCGAATAGCGGCCGGTTGATTCCAAGAAAAAGCGGATTCGAACAGCTCTTTTAAGAGGTGCCCGTCTCTGGGTTGGGCAATGATCATATTGGGCATTGCCTTTAGGAAGCTAATGTCATAGAGGCCGTGGTGTGTTGCACCATCGGGGCCTGAAAGACCGCCTCTGTCGATAGCAAAAACTACAGGGAGCTCTTGAAGGCAGACATCGATGAAGACGTTGTCAAAGGCGCGTTGGAGGAAGGTTGAATAGATACTAGCGACGATTTTTTTCTTCTTGCTATGTGCAAGTCCACCACAAAAAGTAACAGCGTGCCCTTCTGCTATTCCGACATCAATACAGCGATCGGGGTGTTTTTTCATCATTTCGTTTAAGCAAGAGCCTTGGCTCATTGCTGGTGTAACAACAACAAGATCGGGGTCTTTTTCTGCCATTTCCAACATTTGCTTGCCAAAGAGCTTTGGAAAGGTTGGTTTGGATGAGCGTGCAGGAACAAATTCACACGTTTCAGGATTAAACGGTTTAGCTCCGTGCCATGTGCAAGGGTTTTGCTCTGCCACATTCATTCCCTGTCCTTTTTTTGTTAGGACGTGGATTAAGACAGGCTCTGTTGTGTGCTTTAGTGCTTCGAAGACATCGATGAGTTTTTGGACGTCGTGTCCGTCGATAGGGCCTACGTAGGAGAGGTTGTACTGCTCGAAGAAGGACGCTTGGGAGACCAGGTGCTTGATGGATTCTTTGAGCTTTTGCCCCTGTTTTGCAAGGAAATTACCGTATCCAGGAATGCGAGAGATAAGGTGTTCTAGATCGAGGTATAGTTTGTTTGTTGTTGGATTGTTAAGTAGGCGAGAGAGTATGTTTGTGATAGCACCGACGTTTTTGGAAATCGACATGGCATTGTCATTGAGTATGACAATAAAGCGTTGTAAATGCTTGGGGATGTTGTTTAGGGCTTCTAATGAGAGACCGCATGTAAGGGAAGCGTCGCCAATAACTGGTAGTATGTGGTGGTTTTGATCGGATAAATCTCGGGATGTGGCACTGCCCAGAGCAAGGGAGAGTGCTGTTCCTGCATGGCCTGCATGGAAGTGGTCATGGGGAGATTCTTCTGGGTGAGTAAAGCCGCAGAGTCCGTTGTATTGACGGATTGTGTCAAAGCGATCGTTACGTCCGGTAAGAATTTTGTGCGGATAGGTCTGGTGCCCTACATCGAAAATGAATTTATCTTCAGGCGAGTTGAATACTTTATGCATGGCGATGCTCAGTTCAACTGTTCCCAAGCTTGAAGCTAGGTGCCCGCCGTTAACGCTCATCACCTCGATGATACGTTTCCGCATCTCTTTGGCTAGTAGAATCAATTGCGGAGTGGAAAGAGATTGGATATCTTGGGGATTTTGAATAGAGCTGAGCATGGGCCTGTTATCCTTAGCGTGAATTTGAAGATGCTGGAGGTGTGAAAGGCTGCGTTTGAGGTTCTTGATTCTCATCGAATGAGACTTCACCGTTGCGGTTTTTTATCAAGGTCTCGATTTTTTGTTCTGCTTGTGTCAAGCGTTTGTTACAGGAAATGATGAGCTTATCGGCTTCTTCATACAGTTTCAAAGAGTCATCAAGACTTGCAGATCCTTCGTTCATTTTTTCTAAGATTTCTTCGAGCCTTGAAAAAGCTGTTTCGAAAGGGATCTCTTTTTTTGTCTGCTTACTGCTCATTATTATACACTTCTTTAACGGTTGCTTTGGCTTTACCATCTGAAACCATAACTGAAATGGTGTCATTTGGAGCCATTTGATGTGTTGAAACTATAACGGAATTATCTTTTTCAGAAAAGAGGATACTATACCCTTTGCTTAGCAAATTCTTAGGATCAATTACTTGTAACCCTTGGATCAGGTGTCCCATGCGTTCTTTTCGAAGTGCGATAAACTGAGCCATTAAGTTTTGAAGTGAGCGATCTGTTTGTATAAGCTTTTGCCGGAAATGGCGAATTTGTGCTGTTGGCTTTAGTGCTTCTGTCTGTTTCCCCTTAGCTTCAATAGCAAGGCGCATGCGAAGTAGTTGTTGACGGATGCTTTGGTTTAGGGAAAGACGCATGTCATCCATTTTTTGTATTTGGTTGCCAAGGAGTGTGTAGGGAGATGTAAAGAGGGGGTGACGGATGATGCCTTCGAGGCGGTGACGGTTTTGTTTGATAAGATGAAATACGGTCTGTCCTAAGCGGCGATGAAATAGCTCGAGCGCTTTTTCTTGTTGTGCTTTTTCTGCGATCACAATTTCTGCTGCTGCAGATGGTGTTGGAGCTCTAACATCTGCAACATAGTCGGCGATAGTGTGATCCGTTTCGTGTCCAATAGCTGCAATAATGGGGATTTTACTGTGAAAAATGGCGTGTGCGACACACTCTTCGTTAAAGGCCCAGAGATCTTCAATGCTTCCTCCGCCTCGTCCCATAATAATTACATCGACGAGGTTGTGCTTGTTGAATTGCTCGATTGCTTGCACTACCTCCCCTGCAGCTTCCGTTCCCTGTACGCGAACGGGGTTTAGCAAGAGGTGAAATCCGGAAAAACGGCGTTTGAGAACGTTGAGGATATCTTGGATCACAGCACCTGTAGGGCTTGTGATTACACCGATTTTTTTAGGGAGCTTTGGTAGCGGTTTTTTGTGCTCTTGAGAAAACCAGCCTCGACGATGAACTTCTCGTTTTAACACTTCTAGTTTTTGTAAGAGCTCACCTAGTCCAACGTAGGTGAGTTCTTTAACGATAAGTTGGTATTTTCCGTGTGGAGGATAAACGCTCAGCTCGCCTTTGACAATGATCTGATCTCCAGCTTTTGGTGGCTTTGTAAGCTTAGATGCGTTTCCGCGGAACATAACGGAGGAAATTTGGGCGTCGCTGTCTTTAAGTGAAAAATAGATGTGTCCGGACGCTTGCTGCTTGAAGTTGCTAATCTCTCCTTGGATGCAGACAAAGCGAAATTTAGATTCTAACTGGCTCTTTATCGCATGTGTGAGTTGGGAGACTGTCCAAACTGTTGTATCCATTGTCGTCCTCATCGCGGCTCCCTTGGGAAAATGCTTGTATTTGCGGCTTAGGTAATGTTATAATACTCCACTTTATGGCTAATAAAAGTGGAGGTTATCGTGGGTCGTCCGACAATTATTGCTGGGAATTGGAAAATGCATAAAACTGTCGAGGAAACAGAACGTTTTATAGAGAGTTTATCACCTCTAGTTCAGAATAGTCAAGCCGAGGTTTTTATAGCCCCACCTGTGACAGCTCTTTACTCCGCGTCGAACCGTTTTAAAGATTCCAAAATTATTTTAGGGGCACACACCATACACGAAGCCGAAAAAGGCGCTTTCACAGGGGAGATCGCAGCTGACATGTTATTAGAAGCTGGTGCTCGCTTCGTAATTGTTGGCCATTCCGAAAGACGCGCTCTTTTCTTCGAGGATAGCGCTTGGGTAAACAAGAAAGTTCATCGCGCTCTTGAAGCGGGCCTCCAGCCTATCTTATGTATCGGAGAGAGCTTAGAAGAGAGAGAAAGCGGAAAAACAGAAGAGGTGCTAAAAGAGCAGCTTCTAGACAGCCTCGAAGATGTTAAAGATATCTCTAAAATTATTTTAGCGTACGAACCAGTCTGGGCAATTGGCACAGGAAAGACCGCAACTGCTGAAATGGCACAAGATGCACATCGCTTTTGCAGAGAAATCTTGGCTTCGAAGTGGGGGGAGTCCTCTGCTGCACAAGTCGTTATTCAGTATGGTGGCTCTGTTAAACCGAGTAATGCAAGAGAAATCCTTTCTCAACCTGATATCGATGGTGTTTTAGTAGGAGGCGCCTCTTTGGATGTCACTTCCTTTAGCCAAATTGTTAATTTTGATAGATCCCCTGAGGAGATAGAATGTCTATAGTTTATTATTTTGCACTTATTGTGTTTGTTATCATTTCCATGGTGCTGTGTTGCATTATTCTTATCCAAGAAGGAAAGAGTATGGGAATGGGAGCATCTTTTGGTGGTGAGGCCGGAGAGTCTCTTTTTGGAACATCCACCGCAGATGTCTTAAAAAGATTTACAGCGTGGCTTGCCGCAATTTTTATGGTTTCCTGCGTAGTTCTTTCTTTGTGGACCGCAGCTCTTGGACGCTCACATACGCAGTCAGATCTAATTATTGAAGAAGTGAATAGGTAGAAGAGATGATTTTAGATCTTGCCTATTATGGGGAGGCTGTCTTAAGAAAAAAGGCTGAACCCGTAACAGAAATTAGTGATGAGATAAAGAAGTTAGCGCAAGACATGAAAGATACCTTGTTGCATCACAATGGATTGGGAATTGCAGCTCCGCAAGTAAAACACTCTGTTCGTATGTTTTATATTTGTTTGCCTTTGGATGATCCTTCTAAGGACGATGGAAGAGCTCTTGGAGAGCCAGAGCTCTTCATTAATCCTGTTCTCTCATCACCGTCGGAAGAGACAGATTTCGCAATGGAGGGCTGTCTTTCTATCCCTGGGTTGTATGAGGAAGTGGAGCGTCCGGTTTCTTTGCGGGTAGAGGCGATGAATCTGAACGGAGAGATGTTTTCGAAAGAATTCACAGGCTTGCCCGCTCGCGTTGTTATGCATGAGAATGATCATATTAACGGAGTTCTTTTCTTTGATCGCATCAAAGGAAAAAAAAGAAAACAGCTCGATTCTCTTCTTCGCGATGTTAAAAAGAAGTTCTACCTTCAAAGTAAAAAGTAATAGCTGCGATAGATTAGAGCCTTTGCTCACCCGAGGCTCTAATCTGTTATCCTGCGGACTCGCTCGACCTCTTATTTTGTACCAGTTCTCCCTTTCAAGCTTACTAGAGCAGTAGCCATCTTGTTTATCCTGTAAATTTTATAAGATAGACAGGAGGATAA
>JBDQID010000054.1:0-7927 GCA_040264515.1 Chlamydiales bacterium | reverse complement strand
GTGCAAGGGATGGAAAGTTAGAGCCTGAGGAATATAAAGGTGGCTCATTTACAGTGTCAAACCTCGGCATGTTTGGAATCACAGAATTCCAGGCGATCATCAATCCCCCACAAGGTGCCATTTTAGCTGTCGGTGGCATCGAAGATGTTCCTGTTGTCAAAGACGGGCAGATCGTTGCTGGCAAAACGATGATGGTCACAATTTCTGCTGATCACCGTGTGATTGACGGTGCTGCGGCTGCGGCATTTTTGGTAACTCTTCGCAACTATCTTGAAAACCCAGCGACACTGCTTATTTAACGCGAGTTCGACTCTTGATCCACTTCCCTTTAGCGCTGGGACTAAAGTTTGATACTTTTTTTTGTGCCTACAACAGCTAGGCCTCGAATTCAGACAGACGATGAGTTTACTTAAGAGCACGGCAGTGATCGTTTCTCTCTTTATCCAGCACTTTAGTGCTGGGACGGGATAATAAGAATAGTGTGCCGCGGCAGCGGCACTTCTCTTCTTTTTTAACTTTGGAATCCTGAGAGATGCCACTACCGTGGCATAGATTTTTTCTATCTTTCCCAGCACTAAAGTGCTGGGCTAAAGAGAGAAACGAGCACTACCGTGGTCTAAAAACTATTCCCATAACCAGTTTAGAACCAGCTTTCTTTCAATTTTAGGCGCAGAAAACCGCGCTAAATTGCTCGGGTGACCAAAGGAAACCCGAGGCTCTAATCAGTCGTTCTACGGAGTCGCTCGACACCTCATACCACTGTTTACCAACTATATAAATACGAAACTGACGTTTTTTTAGAACTGCTTGTGAATTTATCGGCCGACTTTATTGGCCATATTCTTGATCATCTCGGAAATCTTTTCCATGATCGTACCAGCAGATTTAATGAATTCCTGATAGATAAACATCGTCTTCTTTAGTTTCTGCTTAAACTGGTCATTAGATGTCTGGCCGTGCGTGATAGCATTCGAAACAAATTGCTGAAAGTTCTCATCGTTAAAGAAACGAAACAGTCGACCCGCAATATGCGTCTGACCTGTCACATTAATATTTCCATCCGTGCCAAGACCCACTTTCGTTATCGTGCCAGTCGTTCCAAACAGTAGCTTTTTCGACTCTAAAGCCCCTGACTCACCAACTTTAAAAGCTGCCTTACCTTCCCCAAATTTAGTCGTAACAGCTTTTTTATTCGTGTCTTTAACCGCCGAGGTTAAATCAGGATGATCATCAGGCCTTTTAACCTCATCTTGTATATACATATCAACCGTCGCAAATATTTTTCCCAGCTCATCTCGTTGTGAAGAGTTCAAAGCTTCCGGATCCCCAGCAGGCTTATTCCACAATTCATAAAGCCCCTGCAATGCTGTGCTAAAGTTCTTCGCATCATCATTGGTCCATGGACCATTATGCGTTGCAGCTCCCACCGTTCCCGTTGCTATCTTACCTCTATTATCAACAACATTAGAAATGTCTGATTTAGAAAATAACTTATCAATAGCATTGAGATGTTCCATATAAGTGTTGAGCCGCTGCATATTTTCTCCCAAATCACCAATCTGGCGATTCAGTGCTGCCTCACCTGTTGTTGCGTACTCGAAAAAGATCAAATCTTGAATGGCTGGTCGTATTGCAACACCCGACTTCTCATCAGCTGAGAGCGTAAAAATTCTGATTGCTTTTTTCATATTATCAAAATACTGAATGCCCCCTCCATCTACCCACGCATTAAAAGAGTCTTTTACTGCTTGAAGCTTCGCTGGCTTGTCCAGAGCGCTATTCTCTGTAGCTAAATACTCTCCTAAAGAAATTGTAAACATACGGGAGTTGTCTACTATCCAGTCCGCCTGCGCTTGTAAATCCGGAGAAAGTGCTGAAGTATCAGCTAAACTCTTCAAAGATTTAATTCGGTGCGCAATCCGACAAATCTTTAAAATATCAAACGCTATTTTAGAAGAGTCTGTAAATTGATCTAACGTCTTAAAAGATGTTGCAGCAGCCCTCTCTGTTGTTCCGTCAGCAAGACGCGTAACGGCTCCTGCATACGCTCCACTTTCCCACGCTTTTAGCTGCTCTAGCTTCTCTGCTGCCCTTTCCGTATTCGACAAAAACTTTCTATCTTGAATAACTTTCCCATTTTTCTTTTCAATTTCACCAGACGCATCTTTTTTCGTCTCGACTCTCTCAAAACCCCAAAAGTTGCGACCCTCTTTTGCTGTGAAAAGAGTACTAACATCTTGCAAAACATCTTCCAAAGAGTGAATGATATTCACTAATTCAACATAACCACCTTGAGTAATAAAGTCCTGATTCTCATCAGACGGAACAACTTTCACATTACCTTGATCATCAAATCCAAAAAGACCAGGTGCCACCTCACTGGCCCAAACACCTTGAAGTTCGGTATCCAACTCTTCACCAGCTCCTAAAGAAGCTTGAAACGTCGATTTGGCAGACTCCGCCTTCGTTTTTTCAGCTATCACATTCGTTGAAGCTGTTGCCATTAATGTCTTGGCTGCCTCCCAATCCTTTGTTAATAAAGCTTCTTTAACAAACTCTTTGGGACGCTTGTTTTTGCTTTTGTTGCAACATCAGAAAACAAAATCTCATTTACCGTGTTAATAGCCTCTTCAAGCTGCAATCCAGATGCATTGAGTCCTCTTCCTAGCTCAAAAGCTTTCTCTGTATTTTTAATAAACAGCTCAACACCCAGTACTTCATTAGATTTTGTAGCAACATCAGAACGTTTAGAAGCGAACTGTTCAAGATCTACTTTAATCGTTGTGAAAGCTGAATTAAATGTCGTTGAACTCTCAGAAAAAGTTTTTGACTCTTCTTCAATACTTTGTAAAAACCCTGTATGATCAGCTGTACCTTGAATATGGTCAATGTGATCTTGGATCGCATCTTCTCCAAATCCCAACTTTTTACTCGCCGCTGCCGCCTCCGCCTCTGCACTCGTCGCCAAACCAGCGATCTGAGTGGACTGAGCTTGCAATGCTTTAAAGTTTGTTGTGAATGTTGCTAACTGACCTGTAAGAGATTTGACATCGCGATGTCCTGATGAAATCAAAGACTTTAAACTCGTTAAGTTTACAGACGCTTGCGCTAACTTTCCAACGATAACATCTGATTTAATACGAGCCTGTCTTGCAAGCGTAACAGCTTGAACAATAAGAGCTTGTTCTGCTGCTGTCGGTTCCCCTTGAGCTACTGAACTTGCACCACTAGTATGTGGCATCCGGATACCTCTCCTTTTAAACAAAAAATAAACTAAATAGTAAAAAGCACAAGAGTACCCCTCACCTTCGTTATTATTATAATATAAATTAGTTTAATTTTCAATTATAAACATGATATCAGCAAAAAAACAACAGAACATAATGGGTTTGTTTTTTTACAGGATAGACAGGATAACTAGGATAAAAAAATAAACTACATCCTATTTTATCCTAATTATCCTGTAAGAAAAATCGAACCTAATCCATGCGTGTCCAGCGCTTTTTCGCCCCGATAAGACGACGACGACGCCTTGTAGAGCGCACGTCTTGCTTGGATTCCGTCTTCTTAATAGCCAGCTTACTTTTGCGCTCTCTCTTTGCAACTTTCTTCTTCTTTGTCTCTTTTTTCTCTTTTAACTTCTTCTTTTTCTTTGCAATATCAATTCCTAACGCATCCCACATCCCCTTTTTAAATTTCCTTGCCTCCCTCCTTATCTTCGTCATCTCATTCCATTCAGGCTCCGTAAAATTACGCAGATCACTCATGTACTGTTTCAATGACTTTCTTGTAACACCGATCTCTTTCAATTTTTTTGTGGTTTCAAATAAAATTGAATCGAAGTCTTTTTTCATTTTAATAAAGTCTTTATCTAATTCCATTCACTTTCTCCAATTCTGACTTATTATACTGTACGTAACCATTATTATTCAAAAACAACCTTTAACTTTATAATAAAAAATGCTATAATAACTTCTAGGGAAGTAGAATTGCCAGGGGGGATTCTTGTTTTTCTATTTTCTTAAGATTTATAATCAGTCTTTAGAGGGGACCTATGGGGAGAATTGATAATATAGCTCCAAACTATGATCTATTTAAACAAGATCAAATTATCTTTCTATTAACACAAGCAACAAAAGATACACTACCTACTGCTGAGGAATATACAACAGATGTAACTGAAGAGATGTGGGACCACTTCTTCTCAGAATACTTCGGCTACCTCAAACATGGCCACGTAACAGAACAAAGCCAAAAAAACTACTATTTCAACCTCTTTAAAAACAAAGTTAACGAATTCACCCTAAAAAAGCCCAACCAAGACAACCTAATCACAGAGTGGAAAACCTTTCTAACCACCGATATCGACTTCGAAATGAAAGCCAAAAACCCACTCCTCTGGGCATTTCGAATCCTCCAAGACACCCTCTACACCCTAGAAAAAATCATTGTTACGAAATCCGACGCCGTTAAAATCCCATCAAAGGCTGTTGAATTAGGATCCGAAAAACTAGCCAATGACGCCGACGCTCAATTCTCTTTTCCTTCTGAAAAAACGGCTGAAACTATCGAAGCTGTCAAAGATGGAGGTGCCGATCCCGACTGGGCAGTCCAATTTAAAAACAACCGAGTCAAAATTGTCCGTGACGCACTGCGCACCAACAGAGCTCTTGTCCAACAACGCATCAACCTCCTCACCTCACAAGCGTCAAGTATCAATACCGGAATACAACAACAGTCCGTACTACTAAAGTCCATATCAACACTCTATGCATCTTTAGTTAAATCCGTAATATCAAAAAGGTAAGTTTAGGAGTTAAAAGGAGAACTTATGTCCAGTATTAAATTTCCACCACATAACCCAGATGCCTACAACGTTCCACAAGATCTGTTTAAAGAACCTCTGCGTACATCTGCAGAAAAAGCTGGGCTTGGTGATACATCGCAAATTCTACGCTCTCCAGACAATGGAGTAGTAGCAAAAGGCGACGGTACAAACGGAGACTACCTCAATCTTTGGAATCACTTTGTCTCCAACTACTGGGCAGAAATCTATGATGTTAATCTCTTAAAGAAAAGAGGCGGCTCACCCACCAACGCCAATAGTGCCCTTACAACAGTGCGAGAAGTATTCAAAGAACACCTCTACGAATTCGAATCCGGAAGCAACGGATACCTAAAGAGTACAAAAGGTGTTAACGCTACTGATTTCTATAAATCTACAAACGGTGTTCCAGCCTACTCAGATAGCGAAAAAACAGAATTCTGGGAGCAATTCTTACGCCTCAAAGATGTCGGACGCAAACGGTGGAATGTCATCCTATGGGTCTGGGGCTTCCTTATTAAAATGCTCAAAACAATGCAGCTCTCGACACTAAACAAAGCGCTTGCCCAACGGTGGATGAACGATGCGCAAAAAGTTGCTGTCAGCGACATGGATAAAGTTCAATTCAATCAACAAAGAAGCGCTGAAGACTTTGAATACATGCATAAAAATCAACTAGCCTCCCATGGGCTCGATATCATACGTGGAGAGAGAGGAAATGTACAAAGACTCTCTTCAGCAAAAGCTACTGACACTTCCGCTACACAACAAAAAGCACAAGAAGCCAACACCTTTCTTACATCACTCATCGACACACTCCAAAACGTACTACGCGGAGTTATAAAATAAAAAATTAAAACAGGGAATAAGGGAACAACATGTCATTTGAACACATTCACAGAGCAGCAAGGGATGCAGGTATCTCTTCCGCTCCGGACTTTCAAACCTTAGGAACAGGCAAGTCGTATGCTATCAGCGAATTCGATGCGGAGCTGCTCTGGGACAGCTTCTTTGAATCTTACTTTCCCGAAGCAAAGAAAACCTTTGCAAATGCAACAGAGAGCTTTGAAGCTTATGAAGCTCGTGTAGCGGTAATTGTAGCTCAAAACCAAGCAATCAGAGCAAACAGAGAACTCCCAGAAGACAAACAAAACTTAGCTCTTCTAACAGCTCAGATACAAGATATCCCACAGGATTATCGAAAATATTATAAAACCATTTACAATCTCTTCTTACAAAAACTCGATACTTTTCTAGCCGACACCTCCAACAACACACTTACAATTAACGGTGTCAATGTCAAAGCACACGAATACTATGCAAAACTAGACGCTCCTGTTGTCAATAAAACAGATAAAACAAGTGTACGAAACAAAAAAAAGATTGAAGTGTGGCAAGCTTTTTTAGAAAAGAAAACAGATATCCTACTACGCCACAAAACAATCTACATCTGGGTTATCTTCGCCCTTGTCGATATGATCAAAAGAATCGGTGAGACAATGTTCAACCGTGGAACGGCGTCCCTTCTCTATCACCAAGCGCAAAAAGAGATCGTTAATTCACTAAAAAATGAAACGGATAAATTCCAGCAAGAGACAAAAGAAGGCATCCCTATTTTTGTACAACACGATGAACCCATTTCCGCTAACGCCGAAACAGCACTCCGCGTTGCAACACTCAAAGCACAAGAGAGGCAAATCAGTGAGCTTGCTGGTAGTAAGCAAGAAGAGCTACAAGGCGCACAGTCTAGTTACAATAAGCAAAATAAAGTAATCCT
Organism: Chlamydiales bacterium; assembly: GCA_040264515.1. GTDB lineage: Bacteria > Chlamydiota > Chlamydiia > Chlamydiales > JBDQID01 > JBDQID01. Next base: position 1,325 of record JBDQID010000054.1, on the reverse strand, counting down.
GCAACTCATGGACCAACTTAATTCTATCTTATCCGATGTTATTAACTAATAAGTAAAAGGAGAGCCAAAAAAATGGCAAAAAAACGACAACTTCATAAATTCAAAGACATCCTGCCAAACGCGCCATTCGACGACGGACTCAACGAACTGTTTTCAGACCCCGTTAATCTCAAACTACTCTTAAAAGATCCCGATAGCATAGAACACGGAGAGCTAAAATCCATGAACGATATTTCTACCTTTATGCACCAACTTTTCTCGCAACTTGCCGAAGAAGAAAAAGAAACGGAAAAAGAAGAAATCGTACTCTCAGACGATGAATGCGAAGGACTCTACTCCATGGGACATAACCTCTACGAGTCCGGAAGGTACCAAGACGCAATAAATATCTTCCGCTTCTTAATGATGACCAATCCATACGAATACAAATACACCTTCGGCCTTGCCGCCTGCATGCAAATGGAAAAAGATTACCACGAAGCTACCAGCTGCTATCTGCTAGCAGCAACCCTCAAACCCGACCAACCACTGCCACACTTTCACTCCGCTGAATGCTACTTAAAACTAGAAGATCTCTCCTCCGTCTGCATCTCGCTAAGCCTTGCTATAAAATCTGCCGGAGACCAAGAGAAGTACGCTTCGCTAAAATCACGCTGTGAGCTCAGCAGAGCGCAATTTGTCAAGCAGTTGAAGAGCGAGGCGAAAAAAAACAAACTTAAAAAGCTCAGTAAAAAAAAGGGTAAATCATGAGTGCCGACGTTGAAAATATAGAGGCCGTTCTTGCCAACCAACCAACACTGCCCGGCTTTAACAACTTCCTAGCAAAGCTTCAAGCTGCAGGCTTCTCTGCGGATAAAATTCTTGCCGCCAAACGACCCGACAGCATCCTCTCCACACAAGAAGGAAAAGAGGTCAAACGATCACTATACGGATTTAATAGCCGCTCCCCTGACCTTGCAGCTCCCAGAAAAATTCACGTAATGAAAGCGCTTCTCTCGCTCATGGCAAAATTCTTAAAAAGCCAAGCTAAAACACGTATACGTGACGTCGAACTCAAAATCGCCAACGTCAAGCAAACCTTCGCGATGCAAATACAAAACGCCTCCAACACTCGTGTTTCAGGCCTCTTTAAAGCTGAAACAATGCGCTCTCAAAGAAGAGATCGCGTGATCACACTCATTGTCGAGGCTGCAGCCCTTGCAGCTGGAATAGCCCTGGCCATTATCGACGGTGGTACATCAACCGCTATTGCTATTGCAGCAACGATTACCAGTAAAGCGTTTATAATTGCCACAATGATCGCTGTGACCGCGTTTTTCTTAACC
>JBDQID010000053.1:0-7951 GCA_040264515.1 Chlamydiales bacterium | reverse complement strand
TCTATCCCAAACTCTTCAAGAAGGCGATCAAGTAATCTTCTTTGATTTCGAAGATCCCGAAGGCAAAGAAATCTACTGGCACTCCTCAGCTCACGTTCTAGCGCAAGCAATCCTGCGTCTCTGGCCAGAAGCACAACCCACAATCGGGCCTCCAATTGAAAACGGCTTCTACTACGACTTTGCAAACCTACAAATCTCCGACGAAGATCTTCCCAAGATCGAAAAAGAGATGAAAAAAATTGCAAAAGAGAACCACAAAAGCGTCAAAGAATCTGTTGCAAATAAAGAAGAAGCAAAACAAGCGTTTGCATCGAATCCTTATAAAGTCGAGCTCATTGACAGTTTTGATGAAAACGGAGAAATCACCGGCTACCGCCAAGGTGAGTTTTTCGATCTCTGCCGCGGGCCACACATTCCCAACTTAGGAAAAATCAAGGCGATTAAAGTTTTAAAAAATGCTGGTGCTTACTGGAGAGGTGACTCTAAGAACGAAATGCTCACACGCATCTATGCCATCACCTTTCCCGATAAAAAAGAGTTAAAAGAGTACCTTGAGAGACTCAAAGCTGCAAAAGCACGCGACCACAAAATCCTCGGTCCAAAACTCGATCTTTTCTCCCTTAAGGAAGAAGCTCCCGGCATGCCATTTTTCCACCCCAACGGCATGATCGTTTGGAATCGACTTATTGATTTCTGGAAAAACCTACATTTTTCCGAAGGTTATTTAGAAATCAAAACTCCCGTCATGATGTCTAGAGAACTTTGGGAGCGCTCTGGTCACTGGAGCAACTACAAAGAAAACATGTACACATCTTCAATTGAAGAGCGTGAATTCGCCATCAAACCAATGAACTGTCCAGGCTGCATGCTCTACTACCGCTCGCGCTCTCACAGCTACAAGGAATTCCCCTTGCGCGTTGCCGAAATTGGACATGTACACCGCGCAGAGCTCTCCGGTGCCATTTCCGGACTCATGCGTGTACGCGGTTTCCACCAAGACGACGCCCACGTTTTCATGCAAACAGAACAGCTTCAAGATGAAATTCTCAGGATCCTAGAGCTCGCCGATACAATCTACAAAACCTTCGGCCTCACCTATCACCTCGAACTCTCCACGCGCCCAGAAAAAGATACCATTGGATCTGATGAAAATTGGGAGCAAGCAACCGAGGGGCTACATAAAGCCCTACAAGCTTCTGGAAAAGAGTTCCGTATCAACGAAGGTGACGGTGCGTTCTACGGACCAAAAATCGACTTCCATATTCGCGATGCCATCGGAAGAACTTGGCAGTGCGGAACCATCCAGGTTGACATGGCCCTTCCTGAAAAGTTCAACCTCGAATACACAGCTGCAGATGGCTCGAGACAGCGCCCTGTTATGATTCACCGTGCTCTATACGGATCTATCGAACGATTCTTCGGTATCTTAATCGAGCACTTTGCTGGACGTTTTCCCCTTTGGCTTAGCCCAAGACAAATTCGTATCATTACCGTTGCCGACCGCCATAACGATTTTGCAGATGAGTTACAAAAGAAGTTCTCAACAGCGAACTTTGTCTGTGAAACGGATAAAAGCCACGAATCTCTCAGTAAAAAAGTACGTAACGCACAAATTGACCAGTGCAATTACATTCTTACAATCGGAGACAAAGAGCTTGAAAACAGAACCATAGCTTTAAGAACCAGAGACAATATTGTTCACGGAGAACTTAACGTCGATAGTTTTATGGAGAAAATTGTTTCTGAAAGAGATCAACTCCTTCTCACCTCCCCTTTCTCTGCACCTTCAGCCTAAAACTTAACAGGAGAATTTCCAGTGGGAACAACAACAATTGCCATCAGCAGCTTTAAAGGAGGCACAGCCAAGACCTCCACAGCTATTCATATCGGAGCAGCCTTGGCAAAATTCCACAAAAAAAAGGTGCTCCTTATCGATTTCGATGCCCAGGCGAATCTTACAACTGGGCTTGGAATGAACCCCGACGATTACGACAGTATCGCGCCCGTTCTTCAAGGGGAAAAAACAGCGCGCTCTGTGGTAAGAAAAACATGCATCCCGTTGCTAGACATCATTCCCGCCGATACATGGCTAGAACGAGTCGAGCTCACGGGCTCTTTAGCCTCCGACCGTTATTCGCATGAAAAGCTAAAAGAGGTTATAAAGCCACTTCGCTATGACTTTGTTATTGTCGATACGCCACCCTCTCTTTGCTGGTTAACAGAGTCCGCCTTGATTGCAGCCGACCACTCTCTCGTCTGTGCGACACCTGAATTTTTCAGTGTCAAAGGGTTAGAGCGGCTCTCCCTCTTTACGCAAACAATTGCTCAGCGACACCCTTTAAACATATTAGGGGTCGCCCTCTCCTTTTGGAATCCTCGGGGAAAAAGCAACAAAACTTTCATCGAGGTCATTGATAGAACCTTCCCAAAAAAACTACTCAAAGCCAAAGTACGACGAGACATCTCCGTTTCTGAGGCATCAATTTTTGGAAAACCTCTTTTCGAAACAGCACCAACTTCTCGAGCTGCAACAGACTACAAAGGTCTTACGAAAGAAGTTCTTAAACGCATCTAATAAGGATCATGATAATGGCTAAAGTCAACGCACTTCTCCATGAAAGGCTCGGAAAATCCAAAGGCAGCTCAAAAATGGCCGCCCTTGCAAAAAAATCAACCTCTGGACAACTTAATACGTTCGCCGGAGTTTTTGCCTTAACAGACCTTACCAATCAAGAAAAAAACTTCCTTGAAGAACTCCTTCTTAATCACTCTGAAAACAAAGATGAGGTCGAAAACGATCTACACTCCCTAATTTCAATTACAGCAGAAGTCAAAGCGATCAACAACCAAGCAGCCCTCCTGCATGGAGAGCGTATAAAAAAAGCGCAAACGCTTCTAACAGGCTATCAAGATGGTGCTTTTACCTCCTGGCTTCTCTTAACTTACGGCAATAGACAAACACCGTATAATTTTCTTCAATACTATAACTTTTGGACAACCGTACCAAAAACACTCCACCCTCAAATCGAAACAATGCCCAGGCAAGCTATCTATACGCTTTCTAGCAGAGAGGGCGCTATCGAAAAAAAAATAGAACTCGTCGAAGAGTATACAGGAGAGACCAAAGAGCAGTTGATGCTTAAAATTAGAGAGCTCTTTCCTCTCGCTAGCGAAGATAAACGCCGACAAAATCAGGGTGAAACAGTCATTAATAAACTCCATCAAGTTCACTCTACACTCTCTCGATCACCACTCTCTTTACGTAAAAAACAGAAACAGACGCTACTAGCGCTTCTAGAAGAGATCGAAGAACTTGTCTCAACGAGCTAACAGCTACAATTCAAAGCGTAGCTGACAAAGCACTAGCTTTAGATCTTCAAATTTTGTACACTCCCGTTAAGAATCAAATTTTTAATTAATTCCCGGGTGCTGATCATTGCGGGATATTTTCAGATAAGGAGAAAAACAAATGTTAGAGGAAAGCGCATTAGCCCGTATTAGATCATCTCTACAACGTATTTTTACAATGAAAATCACCCGCTCAACTTTTAGAGAGGTTCAAAATGCTGTAATTAGTTCAGCAGGTGATGACAAAGAGCTCGTAAATGATCTGTTTGAATCTTTTCTTAGCGGCAATCCAAAAGATGGACTTGCTAAAGGAAAAGGCCTAACAGCTTTAAACAGCCTTCTTGAAGATTACTCAATTCCAGTAAGACTCTCTAAGGAAGTTCACGAAAGAGGTGAGTTTGTAAATATCATTACCTCAGATACTCTAACCCAAGGTGGAAAAATCGCTTTTCTTAACCGAATTCGCCGCATTGACGGAGAAGAGTTTCACTTCGTTACAGATCCAGAAAGCAGCATCCACCTGCTAAATCACTTTATTGGCAGACTGCAAGAGCTAGATAAATCTGATCAAACAAAAGAGATTCTAGAAGAACACAAAGATGATCTTATCAAAGTAAAAGAGCGCCTAGAGCTAGCTACAAAATAGTAAAGCTCTGGTGATCTAACAATTTAAAAGCCATCCCCCGAAAGGAGGATGGCTTTTTTTTGATCTTTAACACTTTGCTTGTTTCTAAAAAATTGCGATCTCTTGACTCTCAGAGCCTTGAATACGCGCTCGAAGCTTTGCGTAGAGCAGGGCAAGCTCATAGAAGAGAAGAAGGGTGAAGGCTAGAATGCACTGCGTTAAGACGTCTGGAGGCGTTAAAACAGCTCCTAAGACAAATGCAACCACAGCAAAGTAACGACGAGAGCTTCGCATCAACTCTTCCGTTAATATTCCAAAATGCACCAAAAACAGCAGCAAAACGAAAAACTCAAAGGCAATTCCCGTTGCCAAATAGAGAAGAAGCGTATAATTCAAATAATACGACAGCGACCAATAATTCTCTCCGATATGAGCATTGAATGAATAGAGAAACTGATTCGCAAAAGGAATCATAACATAATATGCAGCAACGCCCCCCAGAAACAAAAAAACAACCGACAAAGTAAAAAAAGCTATAACAAGCCCTTTTTCCTGATGCTTTAAACCCGGGCTTAAAAATTTAAAAAACAAAAACATCCAAAATGGAGAGCTTCCTACAACGCCCAAAAGCAGTGAAATTTTAAACGTCGTTAACATTCCCTCCGTTGGGCTCAAAACAATCAGTTTCTGAGCCGATTGTGGCAAATCAACATCCAAGAATTCCCCCTCAGGAATCAGATAATCTCCAGAACCTAAATCAAGAACAGCTGAAGACGAACGTAAATAAACAGCCTCACTCTCAGCAGCAGAGTAAGGAATTGCCCCTGGTCCTCTGTTAAACAGACGCTCTCTCTTCAAAGTTTGACGAGCAAGAGGCTTCTTATAAGCCGAATCAAGCTCCAGGTTTTTCAGAGGCTCTGTAAAGAGAGTAAAAGCGGTCTCGTAAAAGAAAAAAGCAGCTAAAGATGAAAGTAGAACTGTAATTAGAATTTTTTTTAATGTCAGACGCAACTCTTCAAAATGTTCCCAAAAAGTTGCTTGTGCTTCTAAGCTCATGAGAGCTTTTGGCCCTTTTGTTCAGAATTTTTCTCAGGAGAAATATCAATAGGATCGCTAAAAGAGTAATCCGCTTTACGATCCCTTGGCTCTACAGGTGGTACATCCAACCCCTGCTGAACCTCATCGACAACACCTTGGGAAGCCTTTTTAAATTCACGTATTCCAAGACCTAAACTTTTTGCCAACTCAGGAAGTTTTTTCCCCCCAAAAAGAAGCAGTATTACCATAAAAATAACGAGAAGTTCCCACATACCCAGCATAAAATTTCCTTAAAACAGAGCCGTTAGCGTAAAAATCAACTGTTTTACAATATAAGTGTTGTTCGGGATGTTCGACTCGTTATCCGAATAGCTTGTCGAACAATCAAGCAGTATTTTAGGTGTCAATTTAAACGTAAGACCAGCGCTTCCAATAAGAGCAATATCACTTCTTTGTGCGCCTGACGGTGAGAGTGCCGAAGGAGAGGTATATTCGTCATGGCGTCGAACACCAGAGAGGTTTAAATTTAATCGACTGGTGAGAATTCTTGTAAAACGCCCCGCAAGCTCGTAACGGTTATAGCCACTAGCGAAAGTACCTTCAACCGGAGTTTTATCAAACTTATGAGTCCAACTGAAATCCCAATTGTTTTTAGCGTTTTGTAAAAAAGAGGCTCCGAAATTGTAACTGTGTACAAATCCAAATGTCGGGTTAGCTCCGACCCTTGAAAAGTGATGGCGCCGTGTATAGCCCCATCCTGAACGTAAATTTAACCTTTGAGAGTATGCGTAAGCGTAATTCAAAGCGACGCCAACGTTATTTTGATAAAGATGCTCATCTAATACAATTCCAGTCCAAGTCGCATTAGCTGAAAAGAGATGGCGTTGGCGAGAATATTCAAATCCAGAACTCAAGTTAGCAAGAAGGATATCATTTGTATTAACTGTTGTATTGTCAGAAAGAAAGCCTGTCAGGCTATTTTTTAAGGTCATTCCTTGAGTTGCCAATGGATATCTGTGACTTAAAACACCTGCAATAGAAAGAACGCGATCGCTTCTTTGTGTTGGACTTGAAATAAGCGAAGGCGCTGTTGGAAAAGGAAGAGGGCCTGTTCCAAGAGTTGAGTTTGAATCCCACATGTTACTTACAAGTAAAATAGAAGAGACTTCGTGTTTACGCTCAGCGCCAATTGATGCCAATAACCCTTCAACATTTGATCTTACACTATCAGGGAGATCCGCTTCTAAAACTCGTTCTAGTTCTTCTTTTGCTTCTAGTTTAGAACCCAATGCAAGGTGTGTACGAGCTTTTTCTAAGCGGCTTAATGCCAAATTTGGATTAAGAACTAAAACGCGTTCAAATGCAAAAAGAGCTTCCTCAAATTCCCCAAGCTCAAAGGCCGATCTTCCCATAAGGTGATTAAGGATTGGATCTGTAGGATCTTCATAGAGTGATTTACGAAAAGCTTCTAAGGCGTTTTGATAATAACCTGCATCAAAAAACGTTTTTCCTTCTAAGAAATATTTTTTCGCTAACGGTATGTTTTCAGATTCTGAGGGTATTTCACCTGTTTGTGCAAGAATTTGTTCTGTAACAAGAGGACTGTTTTCTTCTTGGTCTTCTGCATATAAAGTGGATTGAATTCCAAGAAGGAAAAAGAACAGAACAGCACTGTTTTTAACTAACCGATGTCTTAGCATTTGGCTCTCTTTTTTCTTAAAGCATTTTTTGCAGTATAACGAACTGCTTTCTATTCCTCCATGCTACTCCTATGCCAAACTTTTTGACAACCGTTTTACTTAAGATGAGAAGTCAACAATTCCCACAACCGCTTTTACTGAATAGAATATTAGATATTTTCTTTTCTTTATCTTTATAGAGTGTGGAAATGTTTACAATGCAGTTTTTTTTCATAGATAAATTAAGGTGTTCATAACTCGTTGGGGATTTGTTTGTAATTGAGCAGTTATACACAAATGGGTTGTTTATCATCACTTATCATCAAAAGAGCGAACAATTGCTCCCTCCTGATATGAACAACCTTTCCACACCGATTTTTTTCGATTTCCAAGAAATTTAACTGCTATTTTCTGAGAGATATTGTGGAAAAAAGAAAAATTGGCACAATTTGGCACAATCCAGAGGAGTTTAATACCCATATATTTTGATCAGATTATAGATGAAATATGCCATAGCTTGGATTGAAATGTACGATAAGTTGGGTATTGATAACTCTTAAAAGAGCTTCCACTACAGCGAAAATCTCAGTAATTTATCAAGGTTGAATTTGCAAATAAAATTTCATTTACACCAAATTTATGGTCTATCTTGATATAACAGATTTTATCCCCATGCGGCATTTATTGATTATGAGTCAGCTTAAAGCTTATGTAATTTTTTTCGCAGCTCTCGTATATGCGCGCGCTTTCCTTGCCGTCTCAATAGCAATAAAGAGAGTGCCTAGCCTAGTGTAAAGTAAGTTGCAAAAGATGGGGCGCAGAACGTGCGCGCATTCAATTAGATACTTAGATTGAAGCTTGCATTAGCAGTGTAAGAAATTACACAAGCTTTAAGCTTGTCGATAGTAAATTTAACTTAAAGCATATGAGTAGAACGGTCGCAGTAAAATACAAAGTGCGATCTGATAAAAGCAAATCGACAAAATCGTTTTATTTAAAAAGAAATGTTATAAAAAAAAATCTGGGTGAGAGGATTCGAACCTCCGACCCCTTGCACCCCATGCAAGTGCGCTGGCCAAGCTGCGCTACACCCAGATAAAAAACTCGCTTTAGACTAAAGCAATGCCTTCGAATTGAAATTCTGACTTCTTTAACTCTTTAACAGCAATACGAGCGGACTCTTCAATGATTTTTTCTAAAGAATCCATGTTGCTTAACTCAGCTTCCGAAAGGTCCACAGCAATTGTTGCAGAAAAAGTAG
>JBDQID010000052.1:0-7974 GCA_040264515.1 Chlamydiales bacterium | reverse complement strand
TCAAACGTAATTCGCTTTAACAACTAATCCCGCATAGCTTCAACATAAAGCTTCCAACGCATCATGAAGAAAGTTTTTGCTTCTTTTGTAAGCTCTTGATGGAATTTTGAATTGTAGCCTTGGCGAAAAGCCTTTTGTAGGCTTTTGATTTCGTGAATATCCCATTGAGCCATCTTTCCATAAGCTTCAATAACCACATGCCATTGAGCGTAGTCTCCTGCAGCAGCACCTATGGGAGTAAGTTCTACATCTAATGATCTAATCATCCTTCCAAGATCAATAGCGTGAAGTCCAGACTTTTCACACCAGAAGAAATTGGGGTAATGCACATCGCCGTGTGTAACGGAGGCACTACCGGGGTTTCTTTCGAACCCTACAATGACTTTCTGAAACCTTTCGAAAGTAAGGGGTAATTGAGGATTTCGTGATTTGGCATAATCATAAAGGATTGTAGCTTCGCGAATTTGATTATTCAAGTAGTCGGGTGAGGGGCTCTTCGCATGCTGCCAGGTTTTTTGGTGAAGGTCTCCTAAAAACCTACCCACAGCCTTCATGGGTTTGTGAAAAGCATGCAAAGCTACTAAACGATCTTGGAGATTGGCTCGATTAATATATTCAAACATGGATACAAGAGATTTGCCCGGGACGTGAGTCATGGCAAGTAGTCCTTTTTGGTCATACTTACCTACATTTACACGTCTGGGAAAATTCACTGGAAGGGAGAGTTTTTCCAGAAGATCATAAGCTAGGATTTCTGTAGGAAGTTGACAGTGGGGTGTAGCTAGAGCATTGAAGGCTTTTACCACATGAGAGTCATTCACAAAAAAGACTCTGTCTCCAGACTTCCCTAAACGGGCATCTGAAAAAAGCTCCCAACTTTCACGGATTTGTAATTTAGCAAAGGGGTTAAGGAAGAGCGGCCTTGCAAAATCTCGCACGGCTTCCACCGTGGAAGCTCTTGAGTAATTTTTGAGTTGGGTAGTTAGCACTTTTGCTCGATCAGCAAGGGGGCTTTGTAGAAGCTCTGAGCTTGCTTTTACTGCGAGAGGCGCAGCGAGGTATTCTTTAAAATGTTCTTGTACTTGCCAAAAAATTCTTTCGAATTTAGAGAATGGAGCAAAAGAAATTTCTCTATTAACCTGTTGAACTAGTTCCTCAATACCGGGTATGCGCTTGATTTCACCCAGGGTTGCACTTTCAGACAGAGTGCGTATTGCGTCAATATGTCCATGAATCCAGTCAAAGGGCTCGATGGGCTTGCGGAGTTCTTGAGTGAACTGTTTTACCAGACTTTGGCTAGCTGGCAGAGTCATGCCGCTTTCGAGGGCAGTCTCCTGAATACAAGAGACAAGTCGACCTAGGTCATCACCGATTCTTCTCTTGGGCTTAAATCCTGCGGTGACACTATCAGTTAGGAATTGACTATCGATTAAAGAGAGCTTTCCTCTTTCAGAGTAGACAAAGTTGGAAAGTGAGTTGTCTCCGATGGCATATTCCCCATATCTATGTTTACGTACCACCTTATCGATGAGGGTATGGATGGTTCTATCAGGCACAAAGATTTGTGGCAATTCCAAGGTAGTCAAGTATCGATTAGCTTCTTCAAGGGTATCTCTAAAACCATAGAAGAGGAAATCCCGGTCAATTACAACTCGGTGTGCTTCTTTTCTGCTAAGCTGTTGTAGTTCGTTGTAGACTTTAGCTAGTTTTTTTACAGAGCTGTTAATTTCTGAAACGCTACCCGTCATAAAAACTTCTTCCACAGTTTTTCCAGGTGCATACTCTTTTAGTAGCGCGAGTCCGGAGCCACTCGTTCGATAGAGGGATTGGCTATTTGTGACATGGAGTTCTTTTAGGGGTAGTGAATTAAAAAGCCTTGAGCCAAAAAGCTCCTGCAGGGCTTCATTAGAATCGGTGACTTTTATGATATGCGATTTTGCTCCCTGTTCGACCTTAAGTACAGTTATATAGGGAGAGTCTTTGTAAAAAGTTATCGTGGCATCTGCTTGTGTTAGAGCTTTCCAGGATTCAATTTCGGGGAGAGCCCTTAAGTAAACGTCATGGGATCTCTCAACCATATTCATTAAGGTATCGGTAGGTAGATCTACTCTTCTGATGGCTTTCAAGAGGAGGCTCGCTGCAGTGTCTACGACAATACCTTCCACAGTTTCACGAGCTTTACGAACCATATTCTTCAAGCTTTTGATGGGTCGACCTACTAAACCACTTGCTTTAGAAAGCACCGTTCCTGAACCAAATAAGGCAATATCCACGACACCTGCAAAGTAAGAGCGCGTGAACTCAGGAGCAATATGGTATCTTCTTTCTAAGTGCATGGCTTGCGTATCTACCCAGGATACATATGCTTGAAGAGCTTGGATTGCGACGTCTTTTACAGACTCAGGAGTCATCCACTTGGCAGCATCTAGGGCAAGACGTCCGCTTTCTTTTGCCCCTGTGCATATCGTTTCGGTATGCTTATTCAATGAACAATAGCCTTTAGCAGCATCACCAACAAGTTCGCCAAGGGCATGTAAACTTTCGTGGACGGCAATGGGCACAAACATTGCAGCACGCAGCATGCGTTCATCTACAATGGGTTCTTCAGAGTCTAGTATTGTTCTTAGCTCATCAGCTGTATAGGTAAGGTCGTTCTCCTTTGAAGCAAGCAAGTCTGTAGAGTGGATGCGGTCATGTAGATGATCATCACCATGACCACCAATAAGTCCACCTTGCAATGCAACGACTTTTTCACCTTCAGCACCAATACTGCCCTTCATCTTTGGCTGATCAACTTCACTTGTTTGGTTTTTTTTGGGCCTTTCTTCAGGAGGTAGTTCTTTAGATCGAGCACTATCCAATATTTGTCTTAGCTCGTCGGCAGTATAGGTAAGATAGTGTTCCTTTCTAGCTCGAGAGTCTTGGGAGGCTCTATCCATTGCTTTTGTAAAAGGCTGAGTGCTTGTGCTAAAGCGAGTTTCATTATTGTGTTCCCTGAGCTGCTCTCGAACAATCTCTTCAGCATGTATTTCTACTCCTTGAGTAAACGCTGACTTATCCCTAAATTGCTTTGCTCGAATATGTCCACCACTTCTGGCGACAACTTGTGTTGGCTTTATTGTTGCTGAATCACTAGAGTCAACAGATAATGAGAGGGAGTTACCTGAGCCTGAACTTCCTATAGAAGTAGAAACTTGGCTGTGACTCCTCTGTTCCAACTGAGAATAGAGCTCAACAAGAGGAGCTTCTATGAAAACCTTTTCTCCTTCCACTTCACTTCCATGAAGTCGAACACTCTTTGTAGCAATAACGGAAACAGTACCGCCAGAATGAACCCTGCTGTTGTGGCGTTGACTTTGGTAACTGCTCCCCACCGACGCATTTACAGAACCCCCAACGATACCACCGCCTGTCACAGAAACAGAAGCACCTATACTGTGTTGTTCCATTCTCATCTCATCAACTTCATCTGAAAAGCGTATATGATCACCAACAAAACGAACATCGCCACTTGAATTTATCTGTGTTCCAAAATAGTCCTGACTAGATGCTTCTACAATAATTTTCCCAGAGGCACTCAAAGTACTTAACAGAGTTTCAGTCCATTCTTGTTCGGTTTCTGTTACGGATAAATTAAGCGTTAACGTAGGTGAGAATTCTCCATCTTTATTCAAAGGCAAAAAGCTGCGTTTACCATCTTTTATGTCATAGGCTTCATTCAAACAGGTGAAAAAGGTCGTCATAGACTGGATTGCACAACCCAACTCTCCCTTGGATTCAGCCATATCTAAAATGGATGAAAGGGCAGGGTCTTCTCTAAGCAGAGCTAAGGCTGCTTCTTCCGATCTTTGACCTTGCATGAGAGCTTCGATCATCTTAGAGCCAAAGAAATTCGCGCTAAGAGAAAGGATCGTTGTATTCCGGTATTTGTGTACTTTATGTCCCTTATCTACTACTTGTTGTGCAAAGACAGAGATATCTCCATTAGCACGGTTTTGCGTTCCTTCCGAATAGACCGTCCCTTTTTTAGCAACTTTGGTGAGATTTCCATTCGTAGCAATGATTTGTACTGGCTCAGTAAGCGTTGAGTTGTAATCTGTTGTACTATGGTTGATTGAAAACCCTCTTGTGGAGAGGCCTGATCTACGATTATCCACACTCTTGGATACGGCCACTTCATAAATATCACCAGAACTAACAACAGTTACTGTTGTTCCAATAACAGAGCCTCCCTGGAAAGTGATGTTAGCGACTGTGCTAACAAGCCGCACTTCTCCAGATATGGAGCACAAATTAGAAGTTTTGGAACGAATCTCATAAATATCTTTTCTTCCAAAGGCCCCTCCTCTTTTTCTATTTTTGCAATGCGTCTCAAATGCTGTTGTTTGCAAAATAGAAGCCGCCTCAATGTCAATACTTCCCATGCTAAGGACATTAGAAGCATGATTTCTAAAGTCTTCTCGAAGTCTAGCTTGAAAATCACTTCCGCTAACTGTTTTTGAAGGGACAATCTGAGTCCTTACTCCAAAAGCATCTCCCTTATCAAATGGACTCACCTTTCCAAGGTCTAATTGATGGAGGTGTCTTACCTTTACAGGCTCTTGTGTAAAGCTTCCTCCTTCGATGTCAATAGGCGCGTATCCAATGAAGGTTCCACCTCGATTCACCGTTGACTCAACTTGAAAAATTAAGCTGAATCCTTCTATTTCAGCTCCAGTTTCTAGATGGTCAACAACTACCCATCGTTTTTTGACGCTACCGTACCTTCCTACAGAAATTCCCTGCTCTTTTTCACTTGTAATACGTCTTTCATTGAAGATTTCTTCTGCTCTTACGCTAACAACTCCTGCAGCTTTAATGAAGCCCTTGTTGTGCAGTGTATGTTTGATTCCAAGAAAGAGATCTCCCCTAGAGTATATCTCTCCACCAGGTTGTGGAGCATAATCAGGAAAAAGAGTAGGAAACGAGGGGAGACTTTTTGCGGTACGTCCATGTCTAGCAAACAGTCCATTGTGAAGGTTTTCTGCACGAATGCTGGCAAAACCTGTGGCCACAAAACCATCGTTGTAAACCGTGCCTTGCCAAGAAGCATCTAAAACCCCAAATTGAGTGTTCGCAAGAGCATCCACAACCCTCTGACGTATTTTTCGGTAACGATTTACCTTTCTACTCGCAAGTCCTCCAAGACCTTTTACCTTTTGTCTGTATCTTTCATAGTAAGTGTAAACATGCTCTGCATTTTGGTTCTGAAGTGGGGCTCCTTCCAGTCTTGCAGATCCATGGACAAGAATATTGCTAGCAAAATTCAGGAATTCATTCTTTATTCTTCCTACGAGGTGGCCCTTTATCTCGAAATGGCTTTGCTCTACTTTAAGACGTTCACCTGTGTTATAAAAAGCTTCCACTTGAGCGAGAACTTGAAACCGCTCTACACTCAGCTCTGAATTCCCTGCCACATGAACTTGAGATGCGAAAACCTTAAACAACCGAGCGACAACCCTGATCCCATTGCCCACCTCTACATTTGACCGACTAAACTCAACATTCCCTCTAGTCTCAAAGCTGGCTCGTCCTGGGATACTCAGGTCAGCAAGTTTGATACTCCCTTCCTCACTTGTAAGTTCTAAGTGATTCAGTGTAGAAATCTCCCTAGTTTCAATGATGTCACCAACACTTTGAATGCGAAGTATTCCCTGTGCGTGTGTTTTTCTTGGATGCAAATAGTGTTGCGTTTTTAATGTAACATCGCCTTTAGAGTGCACCTCTCCGTAATTTCTAAACCGTTCACCACGCAGGCTCACTAGTCTTTGTACATTTAGTTCTCCTTGATTCCATACAGGACCATTTTCTGCAGTCAGGTGGGCTTCTGTAGCAGTGAGAATCCCTTCCATGTGAATGGAGTCTGCCACTTGTGTAAAAATACCTTGAACTGTAAAAACCCCACGATTTGTCACAGGAAATGCGATTGTGATGGTTTGATCTCCTCTGCTGATAACACTGCTGCTGCTATCTGTAAGAAATGCTCTTCCAATCACACAGGACTCTCCTCCAAAAGAGGAAAGTGTTGCAGAACGACAATCTATATCACCGCCTACAAAAGCATGCTCAAAAGCTTCAAAGCTGGCTCCACGTGCTATGATGCTTTCAGCAGAAGTTATTTCATGAAAACCAGAAACGATCGTTGAAGCATAGGACAGATCAATGTGTGAGGCATTTCTCTTTACTGTACTGGCTCGTACGAAACTCTTTATTGCTCGAATAATCCCAGCCCCTTGCGTAAGCTCGTGGGTATAAATGGCAGAATGGGATAAATCAAGATGGGCAGCCTCCATGGAAACTCTGCTTGCACCGGACAAGTTCGCATATGAAAGCTGACTATAGCCTTGAGATTCCAGAGAAAGTCCTTTTTCTGAATGCACATGAAGGTGGGGGGCCTGAATGTAAGCAGCATTGATCACAACAGGACCTTGACTACTTGATACGGAAGCAAACTGTCCTGAGAAGTCTTTCCTAGCACTAATATCTACCCCTTCACTTCCTTGGAGTCTAGCATTATTCAAATGCATTGATCCCATAGAGTTCATTGATATGTGGCTTCCAGATGCATGAATCCCTGATGCTCGCATTCTTTCTTCAGAATTAACAAAAAGCGACCCCTGCAATACTGATTGAAAAAGATCGACACTATGCCCTCGAAAATCTAAGCGATTAGCCTCAGCAGTAGAGTGAAGATATGTCAAATCAGAAGCGCTAAGTACCCAATGCTTACCTTGAATTTCATGTAGATAAGAAAAAAGAGAATTGGCCTTATAGAGTGCTTGAGAAACGATTTCCTTTTGTTTTGTAGTAAAAACAGAATCCGCCTTTTTAGATAGCTCCTGGGCTTGTGTACTCCCAAGTTTTTCAGATATCCATCGACTCTCAAGACTTGTAATCTTTGAACTTCTTTTTAAGGCAATCGCCTCAAATGCCTCCTTCGCTCTTATGCTTATTGAAGAAGCGCGTTGCTCGTTGTTAACTTCGCGAACATGATCGACATCGTAATGGATGTTTTCTTTCGCAGTCACTGTAGAGTTACGTGTGATACTTTGATTTCCACCTAGTGAGTAATCCTTTCCCACAGAAACGTGTGAATCATCTATATAAATTGCTCCATTAGGAGCTCTCAAATGTACATCTTCATATTCTGATTGCACATTCATCCTGTCGGCATCAATCCACTGCTCTTCGGAAAGCGCTGAAAAGCTGTTTCTGAGTCGAGATTTTAATCCAGAGAGATTCACGCGCTCTTTTGCGCGAGCTGTCACCTCATCACCCAAAAGATAGCTGTCAGACAAGTCAAGAGCACCCCCTTGAGCTTGGTAACTTTGCTCAGAGCTTTTTGCGATAGAGTTTCTCAACGATAGGGACACATCAGCTTCCATATCTATTCTCTCAGAATCTATTCCTAAATTCCTCAAGTGAAGCTTTTGTGCTGTAAAGGCTACTCTTTTCGCCTGATATTTTGAGCCAAGATCTTTCAAGGACTTTGAGGTCAAGACAATGGCTTGTTCAGCAATCATATGAACTTTACTTACTGTCATTCTACTCTGATAAGCTTCTAAAGTAAGAACATCTCCATAGAGAAAGCTTTCAGAGAGTTGAGCGTCACCTCTAAAATGAAGGGATAGAGAATCATTGACAGAATGAAGAAGACAATCTCTCACCGCCACATTGCTCAAGTAATGCGTTTGCTCCTGTTGGGAAAGAAAATGACTTCCAGAATACACCCCCTCTCGCGAAGCATGAGTAAGCAAACTCCCTTCCTGTGAAATACCGGTAAAGTTGCTTAAAAAAAGCCTTTTTCCTTTCAAAGAAAGGTCATTGAAAGCCTCTGCTTGCAAATCTTGAATTATCATATTATGATGACTCATCACCTGAATTTCAGATGCAGAACGCATACGGGTTTGGGCAATAAAAAGATCACCTTTACTT
>JBDQID010000051.1:0-7991 GCA_040264515.1 Chlamydiales bacterium | reverse complement strand
GGTCATATTTTCACGAAAATTCATCTGAAAAAACAAGAGGGGCGGCTTTAACATGTTAGTTTTAAAGGTGTTAAAAGGGTTGTTTTTTATTCCAGGGAATTCTTACTACGATCTCTACGCTTAGATAAACGAAAAGATCTCATATCAGAAAATCCAAGCTTATAGCCAATCTTGCTATTGTTTATCCTGCAAATAAGGAAGTGACAATCAAGAGCGAAGATTAGAGGGTTTTTGCTTGAAGAGCAACCATTAGGATGGAGATATCGGCAGGAGAGACGCCAGGGATGCGTGATGCTTGTCCTAGGTTCATTGGCTTGAGGCGAATAAGTTTTTCTTGGGCCTCTGACCTTAAGCCTTTGATTATAGAAAACTTAGACTCTTTTGGGAGGGCGATTTTTTCTAAATGATTAAGCTTGGCAATGTCTGTTTCTTGACGGCTTAGATAGCCTGCAAGCTTTAAATTGAGCTCGATCTGTCGATTGATCTCGTCACCATGATCATTGATGTCTTCTGGATAGCTTTGTAGTAGCAGGGCGTATGTCATCTCTTGGCGGCGAAGGAGTTGTGCTAGAGTGACTCCCTTGCCGTTGACTTGCTTGAAAATCTTACTTAGTCGTTCGGTTTCTGTTTCAATAGCTTTTTTCTTATGCGAGAAATGGGCGTAACGTTGCTCGTCGATAAGACCGAGGTCGTAGCCGTATTGTCTGAGGCGAAGATCTGCGTTATCTTGTCTGAGTAGTAGGCGGTGCTCAGCTCTTGAGGTAAACATGCGATACGGCTCATCAACGCCTTTAGTAACAAGATCGTCAATAAGAACACCTATATAAGCCTCCGATCTCTTTAAGATGAAAGGCTCTTTTCCAAACACTTTATTTGTTGCGTTAATACCTGCCATGAGGCCTTGAGCTGCAGCTTCTTCGTATCCCGTGGTTCCGTTGATTTGTCCAGCAAGGAATAAGCCCTCAATTGTATGGGTTTCTAGTGAGGCTTGAATTTGGCCACTTTCGACATAATCATATTCGATCGCATAGGCAGGTCTTGTAATTTCAGCATTTTCTAGCCCAATGATGCTTTGTATCATTTCAAGTTGTGCATCAAAGGGAAGGGAGGTTGAGACTCCGTTTACATAGACTTCTTCTGTTTGTAGTCCTTCGGGTTCTAAGAAGACTTGATGGCGTTCTTTATCAGGGAAGCGCACAATTTTATCTTCAATGGACGGGCAGTATCTAGGTCCAATTCCCTTGATTTTGCCTGAATACATTGGAGAGCGATGAATGTTTGCCTCGATTACTTTTTGTGTACGCTCAGTTGTATAAGTAATATGGCAGGGGATTTGTCTGAGCTGTGGGCTCTCAGGAGTGTCAAATGAAAATTTTACTCCAGCTTCGCTTTCTTGTACTTCAGTTTTTGTAAAATCAATTGAGCGGGCGTTAACGCGTGGTGGAGTTCCGGTTTTGAGGCGATTGAGTTTTAGGCCTGCTTTTTCTAGTGATGCAGAAATTCCAACAGCAGGCTTATCTCCGGCTCTACCACCAGAGAAATGTGTATCTCCTATGTGTAAGAGGCCTCGCATAAATGTACCTGCGGAAAGAACAACACTCTTGCCTTGGTAAGCAATGCCTTCTTTTGTGTAAACGCCTGTGATACGGGAATCTTCGATTAAAAGCTCTTCTGTACAACCTTGTTTGATAAAAAGGTTGGGTGTTTTTTCTAAGCGGTGCTTCATTTCAAATTGATACGCGACCTTATCTGCTTGCGCCCGAGGTGCCCAAACAGCAGGGCCTCTGGAAACATTGAGCATGCGAAATTGTATGGCAGTGGCATCTGTTGCCTTGGCCATTTCACCGCCAAGGGCATCGATTTCTCTTACCATATGACCTTTCGCAATTCCACCGATGGCGGGATTGCAGCTCATTTTAGCAATAGTGTCGAGGTTCATTGTTAACAGCAGGGTTTTAGCACCCATGCGCGAGGCTGCAAGAGCAGCCTCGCAGCCTGCGTGGCCTGCGCCTATAACAATAACATCGTAGGTATCAGGATAAGTCCACATCTTAGATCAAAAAATAAATGGTTTATTTCTTGTTCTTGTGACGATCGCGACGACGGCGCTTTTTGCGCTTGTGTTTGGCGATCTTTGATCTGCGTTTTTTCTTTACAGAGGACATGAGTCACCGCTTTATGTTGGTTGAAGAGTTTATCGTAAACTTGTAAAGTGGAAATAATGATATAGAATAGGTGAATTTTTCTCAAGCATCTTTACCACTTAACTAATAAAGAGGGCCCAGACAAGTGACAATTCAGCCTCCAGATCCTGATAAACAACCAATAGCTCAAGATGAACATCTTAAATATATGGTCTTGGCGATCATTCAATTATTGGAAGTTATTACCTATAAACATGCCAATGAGCTTACTTTACGTGACCTAAAATGTGTTAAAGATGCTTCGAATCGTATCCGTGAGCATAAAGATCAGCTTTCTAAGCTTGATTTAGAAGATTTAGGTGGAGAGGAAATTTATAGAGAAATTGCAACAGAGATGAAAGAGTGGATTTTCATTTATGAAAATGAAGATGTAAGAAAAATGCGGCAGCGCCCTGCAAGGAAATCGGATACCTCTTATGATGCAGCTTATTTAAGTGAGGCGTATGAGATCGTAATTAAGATGTACAAGCAAAGTCTTGCAGGAATGAAAAAACTCTATCCTTCACTGCGTGCAGATCAAGTCTCTCTTGGAATGTTTAGGGAGTTCTTGCAGACAGGGAAGTGTACGTTGCAACTAGTGACTCCGAAGCATCTTGTTGAAAAATATGAATTGGAATTTAGAAGTTTTAATGCACGAATAGACGAGCTCTATTCTCGTTTAGCAGGGTTCAGAGCGCAGATAGAGAGGATTACCTTAGGAGTAATCAATGATATAGGGGTTACTGGAATACGAGAAAAATGGAGTGGCAGTCAGCTTATTATGCAGAGAGTTCATTTAGAATACTTTGCTATCCCAGAAAAAGAAAATGCTTTTTTTCGTAGCTCTTATCGTAGTAAAGTAAATCGGAATCAAGCAGCGGGATCTGATACTGACGATGAACGTCTGTATGTGTATTTGAAATTTATCAATACGTTTTTTTGTAAAATGGAAGCCAGTAATGATTACGAGGGGATTCCGGAGATGCAAGTTGCACTAGATGCCTTTCTTACTCAAGGCAGTTGAGTGATTTTATTCAGAGCACGGCTGTGCTCTTTGAAGTTTTGCATTTTTTTGATTCATAGTAGCTCAGACTCGAATGGACACAGGCGACGGCTTTATTCAAAATTAGGGAAAAAGTTGTTTCTCTTTTTGGCTTACTGCTCTGTCGGATAAATTGTTCAAATAAATCTAGGGAGATTTTGAACGAATTTTAGACTTTGTTTAAGGTCAGGTCGATGGCACTGAAAGTACAACCGCTTAGGGCAACGCCTTGGGTATAGAAAAGTTAAGGCTTTTCAGGCTGAGGGCCTGTAAGATTTGATGGGCTTTTTTATAGTTCAAAATCACCCTTAATTGAGCTGAAGGACTTATACGGCAGAGCATTAATGTTTTAATTCAGTAAAAGGGTAAGGGAAAAATTGTGTTCTGGTGCTGGAAAAAGAGTTGAAATCCTGCATGAAGTGCATGAGCGTAGCGATGTTTGCGTCGATTTCCACTTCATTGTTGAATTTTTATCCCTAGATCGTGTTTGATCAGAGTTGTTAATAGTTTAAGGACACCTGCATGATCGATGTAACGATTCACTTTAACGATAAAGTGGAAGCTAAATCATTTTCTAAAAAAACAGTCATTATTGGATCGGGTGAAGAGCTTGAAGTCGATATTCCCATCACCGATCCTTCTCTTATTGATGAGCATGTTAAAATCATTGAAGAAGAAGACGGCTTTTATATCGATAATTTAAGTTATGATCCAGCTGTCCTTATTAACGGAGACACTTTTGATAAAAAACAGCTCTCTGTTGGTGATACACTTCAGGTAGGAACTGCAGAAATCGTATTTGATCAGTTGATACAGGAAGCTGATTCTTTAGAAGAAAAGCAAGATGATGCCTTAAAGGTAGAGGCAGAGGGTGATGACGGTGAAATATCAGATCTTGAATTTGAGGATATTCTTTCGCAAATTGATGAGCCTACTGATGACCTTTCTAATGAAGAAGAATCGCCTTCAATAGAACCGGAATTTGAAGCTTCTGAAGAAGAGGAAGAAGATATTTCAATTGAAAGCCTTTTTGAAGAAGATGATCTTCCAGATGATCTATTAGATTCACCTGATGATGTTTTGGAGCCAGACACAGATCCAGAAGCTGCAGATGACGAAGAAATAGACCTAGGGATAGAGCCCGATGCAGAAGGTGAAGAAGAGATAGATTTGGGATTAGAGCCCGATGCAGGAGGTGAAGAAGAGATAGATTTGGGATTAGAGCCCGATGCAGCAGATAAAATAGAGGCGGAGACGCAGTCAAAGCAGGAGCTCGAGCTAGAACCCCCAGAAGAAGATCTTTTTGAAGAGAGTGAAGAGGAAGATATTGGAGATGCGATCGATTCTCTTTTTGCTTCAGATGATGGTGACGGCGATGATTTTGATATAGATGACATCATTAATGAAGCTGATGATCTAGAAAAAAATGAACTCATGGCGTCAGAAGGAGAGCATGAGTTTGGTTTTGATGAAGATGAAGGCGATCTTGATTTTATTCGCGAAGCTGCAGATGAGCAAGAGCGCTTGGATATGGGACTTCGCCAAAAAGCAGAAGTAGATTTTGGTATTGCTGAGGCTTTAGAAGATGGAGTCATTGGTGTCGAGCACGTACACGATGTCAAAGATGGAGAGGAAGAAGAGCCAGAAGCTGTTAAAATCGTTGAAGAGTACACTCTAGAGAGTGGGGCGTTCGAAGAGGAAGAGTATACAGAAGACTTCTTTATAGACGAGTTTGAAGATGAAGAAGAGGAGGTGGAAAGTGCTCTTTATGTTGATCCAGTTCGATTTAAAAAATTCGTTGGTAGGTTGGTTGTTTTCTCAATTTTACTTTTCTCAACAGCAGCTCTTGTTCTTTCAGTTGGTGTAACTGTTATTGAACAAAAAAATGCAGAGGAAGAGGCTGTCGCAGCTCAGGGGGTAACAGACCTTGCTATGGCTGTTGTCTACGGGGAGATGAAGGGAACTGGTGCAGCGAATAGAGTCATTATTTCACCAAAAGCGCTTCATGGGGATTTGAAAGACCTTTTACCAGATCCTTATCACGGGCTTTCTAAACTGATAGAAACAGAGTATTTATCAACCCTTTCTTTTGATTTAAAGGTGTATAAACGAAAGGATAGCTCACGTTTTCTTATTATTGCGCTCCCTAGTAAATCAATGCTTCAAGATTATGTTCCGAAAGCAACTCTGCTTGTAGATTCTGCATCCATGAATATAAGAAGTAGTTTGAATGATAAAGGGTGGCGGGAGCTTTTAGACGGAGTTACGACTCTCGATGAGGTTAGCTCTTTTGATTTAGGAGCCCTTTTAGAGCAAAGTGATATCATACGTCTTGCCTCTCTTAATGCTGGAGTAAAGGAGAATAGTTTTGATGCGCCCAGAGGTTTGAATGACTGGCGTCCAGGTGCCAGTGATAAAGTATATAATGCACCTCGTTATTATCAGTTCACAGCAGCACTTACAAGAGGGGCTGCTGCTTTAACAGGAGAGAATCAAGGCGAAGATGATCTACTTGTTTTTTTAAAGGAGATGAGTCGCTATTCGAACTTTGAAGATCTGATCTTGTACGCTCCAAAGGGTTTTCGAATGGCTCAAAATAGCTATAAAGCGATGAATGTATACACACCTCATATCTCGCCGCTTATTGGGTATTTCAATCTTGACCTTGAAACAGGTTTGGTTTTAGAACCACGTCTCTTAACACAAGATGATTTTCCGGAGGATTTTAAGATTCCTTTGATAACTCTTAAAGAAGAGCCTGTTTTTGATTTTGAGCCTATTTTTGTAGAAGAGGTTGCAGATGGGCTACCACAGGTTGATGAGGTAGCTCCGGTTGCTAAAGAAGAGCCTTCTGTGAAAATGGAGCCTATTCAAGATTTAAGTAGCGCTGTAGAAGCGTTGGTTAATTCTCGTCGTAATGAAGTGGACGCTATTGGAGAAGAGGTGTCAGCGCTTTTAGAAAAAAAAGAACAGGAAGATTCAGCTCTATATGATGATCGTTATCTTGAGCTTCTTGAAAAGTATAAGACGGTAAGCGATCAGCACGAGGAAAAAATAACAAATTCTTTGGAAGAAATCTTTGATCGTTTTGTCTTGTCGGATCCAGAAAATAATCTTTCTCAATTTTTAGATGCTGTAAAAAAATCTGAATTACGTCCTTATCTAACCGTGCAATTACAAGATAGAATACGGGAATATCAACAGACTCCTGCAACGGATAAAGACATTGAAAGGCTTATAGAAAGCATTGCAAGTGTTGAAATACTTGAAGATTTAGCTTTAAAGGTAGAGAAGCTAAACAAGTGGTTGACGCCTGAGTATATTGAAGATCCAGGAAAAATGATTAGTTTTCAAAATAAGTTGCGCTCAGCTGTTCTTCAAAAATTAGGGCAATTTATTTTAACTCCAAAGCTTGAGCAAGCGGACCGCTTTTTTCAAAAGAAAAACAGAGCTCTTGTAAATGCGATTTTACATGATGCGAATATTAGTGAGGAAGATGAGCGGACTTTTTATTTACAAGAATTTGATACTCTTATGGCGGAATACCGCTCATCTCCTGATCGTAGAGAACTTCAGCGTTTGCAGAATATAAATGAAAAACTAGCTATTTTTTCTGAGTATGATGAACTCTTGAGTGAAAAAGAAAAGAATGATCTCCATAAACAGCATCAAGCAGCTGTAGAGACTATCATGGAGCAAAAGCAAGGCTTGGAAGATCTAAAAGATCAAATTAGTCGGATCCCTATTTCAAGCTTGCGTGTATCGAGTGCGGAGCAAGAGCAAGAGGAATTGGGTAAGCTGGGCCAGCAGCTGCTTGTCTTTACTGGTATGCAAGATCCAACTGCAGAAAGAGATGCTCAGCTGTTCGAAGCAATCACTCTTTTACAGCAAGGTCTTGAGGGGAATCGTGCATTATGGGGCGATATTCTCGAGGCTCGAAGGTTAATGGCTCAGACTCCGGAATCAGAAGTTGTACAAGCTTTAAAATCTGGTGTTGGGTTTTATCCAGGAGAGCGTTCATTGCCTATGGTTGTAAAGCATCAGCTGACAAAGTATTTTGAAGAGAAGCGTAAGATCGCTTTGATTCGCGATGATCAGCAATTTAAGGCTCACTACGATCGCTTTAAGAGTATGGGTCTTGACAACCTCAATCTTATTTGGGACGAGCTTAAGAAAATTGAGGACGAAAGCCAAAAATTCTCAGCTGCTTTGGATGAGTATGTGAACAGGGTAAAGCTCTTTTCAGAAGATTATGCTAAGGCGAAGCTTCAAGGGTTTTTTGTATCGAATATCCAACATCAATCTTTAATGGCAAATAGGTTGTACCGTAAGATTTTTCATTTAGAGCGGTTAAATGAAGAGGTAAAGACGTTGACAGCTAAATTAATGCATGCAAGTGACCGGCATTCTCAGATTGTATTAGCAGAAAAAGACGCTTTGGAAAATGATAATTCTGTAGATCTAGAAGATGTAATGTTTTTCTTTCAAGAGACGCATAAAGTTAGTTATCCCAACCTTGGTGCGCAAGATTACAAAGCAAAAGTTGAGACAATCCTCAATATCAATATCGCGCCTCTTCCCTAAGTTCGAAAGTAATTTAACATGAGCTCGATTCTTAATTTAACCTAGCACTTTAGTGCTGGGGCTGAAGTTTGGCACTTTTTTTGTGCCTATAACAGCTCGGTCTCGAATTCAGACAGACGATGAGTTTACTTAAGACCACGGTAGTGGTCGTTTCTCTCTTTAGCCCAGCACTTTAGTGCTGG
>JBDQID010000050.1:0-8008 GCA_040264515.1 Chlamydiales bacterium | reverse complement strand
CCTCTCTTCTTTTTTAACTTTGAGATCCTGAGAGATGCCACTACTGTGGCATAGATTTTTTTCTACCTTTCCCAGCACTAAAGTGCTGGGCTAAAGAGAGAAACGACCACTACCGTGGTCTAGAAACGATTATCATAAGCCATTAACCAGGATCGAATTAAGAGTCGAACGACGTTAATGTTAGCACTCCCAGCGTATGCCACTAAATATCAGAATTCTATGTTAGGTTGATGCGAATGGGGCGCTTCGTCGCCCGCAGCAAAGAGCGAAGCTCTTTGCTCTGTTTATGAGACGATCGTTTAAGGAGAAGCACAAAGTAGCGTTGCGACTTTGTTTTTTTATAACGAAAATGCAGCTTATCTGTGATGGGTTGATATTTAGTTAAAAAAATATCGTTAGTTTGTTAGAGTCAAAATTTCTATCGATAAAAGGAGGGCCGCGTGGCTGATTCTGACAAGCTAAAGAAGGTTTATCAGGATGTCTACAATGTCATCATTCCAGATCTAAACTACTTTATGCGCCAAATCGATTGTCGTGACGGCTGCCCTGTGAATACGGATCCTCGTGGCTATATGCTGGCGCTGCGTGCTGGGAACTATCTCGAAGGGTACAAGATTGCGCGTGGACCAAACCCTTTCGCATCGATTTGCGGATGGATTTGCGGTGCTCCTTGCGAGACCGCATGTAGACGGGACCGTGTAGATAAGACGCTTACAATTCGTGCGCAAAAGCGGTTTTTGGACGAGTGGTTTGGAGTCGATGAGAAAGCTCATATTAAATCATTGGAATACAGTTTTGCCAGAGGCTCTACGAAGCCGAGCCCCAACGGACTAAAAGTTGCCTGTGTTGGAGCGGGTGTGGCCTCACTTACTGCAGCACACGATCTGCTGCGCTTGGGCTATGAAGTGACTGTGTATGAGATGAACGCTCTTCCCGGTGGGATGCTTACCTATGGTGTGCCGAACTATCGCTTGAAAAACGAAGTTGCTGTCAACGAGAGTAAAGCGATCGAGCATCTGGGTGCTAAAATTCATTATAATACAAAAGTTGGTCGAGACATTACTTTGAGCGAGATTCAAAGCGAATTCGATGCAGTATTTATCGGTAACGGCTTGTGGAAATCTCGGGAACTACCCATTCCGGGTGCTGACGCACCAGATGTGATTCGCGGTGTTGAATACTTGAAAGTCATTATCGACGGTGGTACGTGGGAGATCGGGAAAAATATTGTGGTGATCGGTGGCGGAAATGTAGCCTTCGATGTCGCTCGCTCTTCTTGTCGTAACGGTGCGGATACTGTGACAATGCTCTGTTTGGAATCCAGAGACGAGCAGACAGCAGATGAGTTTGAAATTGAAGACGGACTCGAAGAGGGTATTAAAATCATTAATCGTGTGGGTCCAAAATCGATTGAACGTGATGAAAATGGTAATATCTGCGGTGTTCGTGTTCAGCGTATTACGCGCCTTTTTGCACACGACGGCAGGTTTGCTCCGGATTTTGTTGATGGAACAGAAGAGGTGATACCGTGTGACTGTGTCGCTCTTGCGATCGGTCAGTCAATGGAGGAGAGCCTCTTTGATGGATGGGATAAAAAAGATGAACTCGTTCTTGAGCGCGGTGTGATCAAAACAGAGCGCGAAACAGGACGCACGTCTGTCAAAGGTGTGTATTGTGGCGGTGATGCCGGCTATGGTCCAGCGCTCTTTATTACAGCGATCCGCCATGGACAAGAAGCTGCCCGTACAATAGATACAGACTTGCGTGGCGCAAAACCGTACAGAGAGTTTGTTGGTGAGTTTAGAACAATTCCTGCTCTGCGCGATAAAGAGTATTTGCAAACTAAATGGTCTCTACCTACTCTTCAACCTGAAAAAGAGCGCATTAAGAACTTAAATATTGTTGAGAATCCATACACGGATGACGAGGCAAGAGAGCAAGCTAATCGTTGCTTACA
Source organism: Chlamydiales bacterium (assembly GCA_040264515.1). GTDB lineage: Bacteria > Chlamydiota > Chlamydiia > Chlamydiales > JBDQID01 > JBDQID01. The sequence goes on along the minus strand of JBDQID010000050.1, from coordinate 6,051 downwards.
ATGTCATGTCAGCCCTGTTTTTGACGGTGCCCTTTGTATAAAATGTAACGGCTGTGTAGATGTATGTCCTACAAACTGCTTAAAGCTTATTCCCCTTTCTAAGTTGAACTTAGATCACCAAGAAGGTCAGATGCGAGCTGCTGTGGATAATTACTACGGAATTGATTCGGAAAACAGATCGAACGTAGAGCTCGCGCTCATTGGTTCTGCAATGCTTAAAGATGAAGATCTCTGTATCCGCTGCGGTCTTTGTGCCGAAAAGTGCCCTACTCAAGCTGTGACAATGGATGTAATGAATTACTCTTTTAGGTGGATTGGCTAGTATGTTGAATTTTTTATTACCTACACTCTTAGCAGCACTTGCAGGTATTGGAGTTTTTATATACTTTTTTAGGAAGGGACAATTTGAAGACATTGAAGATGTCAAATACCAGATGTTTCGTGATGAGGATGAAAAATAAAAATGCCTAGATATCGTAATTCGTTAAATACAGATCCAGATAGTAATGATCCAAAAATTAACCGACGCACCTTCCTTGCCCTTTTGGGTACCGGAGTTTGCCTGGGTGTTGGTGGAACCATAAGCACAGCGCTTATGGGCTTTTTATATCCGAATGCACTGAAAGTGCCGCCGAGTGTTTTCTCTATTGGAAGACCGGAGGATGTTCTTTCTGCTGAAGGAAAAATCTTTTTAGAAAAATACAAAACGTTCATAGAAGTCTCGGCAGGAAAAGTACGTGCTCAAACAGCAGTGTGTACGCATCTTGGTTGTACTGTGAATGCAGTGGAGACTGGTTATCAATGTCCTTGCCACGGCTCAACTTATGACAGAGAAGGATTAAATACGGGTGGCCCCGCACCAAAGCCTTTGATTTATTTTGGTGTACTTAGGGGTGCTGCTGGTGATTTACAAGTAGATAAAACAAAGAAAATTCACGACCCTTTGGCGGCGTGGTATTCTCCAAAAGTTTAACTGGATAAAGTAAATGGGTGTATTACAAGGAAAGAAAAGAGAAACCTGGCTTGAATACTTAGAAAACTTGCCAAAACTGATCAAGCGGTCTATTTTTCGCCATAAGTATCCAAATAATGATGTCGATCGTTCTGAAGTCGTTTTTAAAAACTTCTTCCTTCACATCCATCCCGTGAAGTGCCATAAAAGCACATCGAACTTCTTTCAAACCATGGGCTTGGGAACAATTACGTTTAGCTTGTTCATGATTTTGGTCTTTACAGGTGTTGTGCTGATGTTCTACTACGTACCAGCAGAAGATCGTGCGTATGAGACGATGAAAGATTGGCAGGATGTTACCCCTTTTGCGATGATGTTCCGCAATATGCACCGATGGGGGGCCCACATGATGGTGCTCTTTGTCTTTCTCCACATGTCCCGTGTTTTCTACATGGGAGCGTATAAAGATAAGCGCAGATTTAACTGGGCAATTGGTATCATCTTGATGGTGATGACGCTGCTTCTCTCTTTTACAGGCTATTTGCTTCCTTGGGATCAGCTTGCTTTCTGGGCGGTAACCGTCGGATCTGAAATCGCAGGATACGCTCCTGGAATTCCAGGAATGGAGTACAACATTAATCGCATTATGCTTATCGCATCGACAAGTGTTGGCCAAGACGCTCTGATCCGTTTTTACGTATTACATGTCATGGTACTGCCACTTGCAGCCGGAACGCTTATCGGTGTGCACTTCTGGCGTATTCGAAAAGATGGCGGGCTTGCAAGAGTACCCGACGAAGTGTCAGAAGAACCGTTTCGCGTTGTTCAGCGCTCTGATACAAAAGAGACCTGGGCACCAGGTGTGCGTCGTACTTACGGCTTGATGGAGCTTGTAAGGGGATCGGGACCCGTTGTAGATCGAGGCCCTCATAATTACGTCTTTACTTGGCCCAACCTCTTAAGAGCGGAGATGGTCTGTTTTCTCTTCACCCTAGTTTTAATTCTCGGTCTCTCTTTCATCGATGCTCCACTAGAAGAGCCTGCAAATCCCACAAAGCCTCCAAATCCGTCCAAAGCACCGTGGTATTTCTTAGGCCTTCAGGAAATGGTGGCTTATAGTGCATTCTGGGGGGGAGTTGGAATTCCCGGACTAATTGTTGTTGGACTGCTCTCAGTTCCCTATTTGGATAGAAATCCGAATGGTGAAGGTGTTTGGTACCATAGAAGTCGTTACTTAGCGATATTTTTATATACCTTTTTTATGACAACGCAAGGCATCTTGGTTATCATTGGTACCTATTTTAGAGGGGCCAACTGGGGATGGATATGGCCTTGGACGGAAAATTTTGCAAGGCATTAAACTATTAAGGGGATTTTCCCTATTGCTTGAGGAAAGAGGAAAGCATTTATGCGTTATGATCGAGCTGAAGTCTATCAGATAGCACTGATTCTGTTAGCCGCCACATCTTTTGGACTTTTTGGAATTTTTGTTTATCGGGAGATGTTTCCCGAATACAAAGTGTACCAAAATGCCTATACCGACTTAGAAGACTTTCGTGCCTCTTATACCGGAGAGCCTCCAGCCCAGTTTAAAAAAGGGATCAAGCAAGTCTTGATGGCAAATACTCACAATGGTCCAGAGACAATCGATCGCTGTACAACTTGTCATGTTGCAATGAACTTTGGGCACTTCTCTCCTACAAAAGTAGGCTTAGATCTCAATGGAAACCCGATTTTAGATGAAAAGGGACACCCTGTACTCGTTGAAAACGAAGATTATGTTTGGAAGCGTATTGATGACAGAGTCGCAAAACTTACAAACAAAGATCTTCTAGAAGAGCTTAAAGAAGCGGGGAATTTTGTTGAAATTGACAGAAGAGCGTCTGAGGCTGCTCAATTAGAAGCTTTTAAAAAAGTAGATGTTAACGGGCACGAAGTGCATATGGATAAAGTCCTTGCGATGCATCCGCTTCTTGGAAGAGAGACAAGACCGTTTGAATATCACTCCGTTGAAGAGATGGGTTGCACCTCTTGTCATAACGGAAACGGCCGCTCCATTACCATGGAACGTGCTCACGGACCGACATACGACGGGCAGTACGAAACCTCAAATGAAGGACATAAAGCGCATTTTACGGAGTCCGACCCCGATAACGATCCAGATGCATCCAAGATTTTTAACGATAGACCAGGCCACCATCTTCTCTTCCAAACAACGCCTCTTTTCGTTGGAAAAGTAATGGAAGGAAAGTGCGCTCAGTGTCATCAATCTAGTAAAGAGGAGCTGCAAACAGCTCTTAATACCCTTGATCTTGTCTCCATTCGAAAAGAGCGCGAGCTAGAAGATGTCTCGAAGAGCCTAGCAGATGATGTACATGCATTGACAGCTCTCTTAGAGATGAAGTCGTATATTTCTCGCTTTGGATATCGTAAAGTCACTGAACTGCTGAATAAGGGAGCTCAAAATTCAACACTCACTGATGATGAAGCTGATCAGCTTGAGGCTCGTTTAGCTTATCTGAAAAGAATTAATGAAAAAGTTAGAGCAAGCGATCAATCTGAATCTCATCAGACTCTCTTATTGGCCGCTGTCAATGGAGATATCGAAGAGCTCTTAGGATCAAAGGAGCTAGTAGGTGAACTGCAAAGCTTTGTACGCTCTTTTAAAGGGCCCTTGTTTGGTGCTGTCGAGGAGTTTTTACAGCAAAACGTAGATAAAAACGGAAACTTTTCTGGCCGGATTTTTAGTAAAATGAAAGCTCTTGGAAAGGGAAGTGCTGCAGCAGAGCGTATCAGGGAAGTTAAGTCCCCTTTAGTTCTAGCCTCAATGGACCGCAGTTTTGTTCACGATGTATCAGGTGATACAGATACAATGTTAGAAGGGTATTTACGAGGAAAAGAGCTCTTCATGAGCTCTGCTTGTTACGCATGCCACAAGATTAATGGCCTTTCCCGAGCGCAGGTCGGTCCAGATCTTACCGAAATTGGTCGCTTCTATCCATGGTATGTAAAAGAGGCGATTGTTTGGCCACAGTCGAACCTCAAGACATCGACAATGCCAAACTTTAAGTTCGATCACGAAGAGATTGAAGACCTTTTAGCTTTTCTTATGGCACAGCGCAATGAGGAAAAAACTGTGTCTGAGATGCAAAAAAAGATGAACTTAAGCGAGTGGGATAAAGGTAAAAAACTCTCTTGGGAAGAACCTCTACACCCTTCTAAAATTACAGATATTGAGAATTCAAAGACGATTTTTGTTTCTGAGGGGTGTGCTTCTTGTCACCGCTTGAAAGGGTTCGACTCTCAGGTAGGATTTGCTTTAGAAGCTAATAGTTCATCATTTGATGCGCTTCATAAAGAAAAAGAGTGGTTCTCACGAATGTTCCCAGAAGAGCTCAAGGGAAGTAAAATCGTAAAAATGATCGATCGCTTTGGCGATGAAATCGATAAGAGAATTAAAGAGCGTGTAAAAAACAGAGGCTCTCTTGACGTCTTAGAAGAAAAACTACCAGGATCTGTTGAGGCGCTATATAGCAACTTTAAGTACGCAGCACGTGCTAAAAATAGCTTCTTCGATAAACGTTTTTTAGAAGCGAAATCCGAAGAAGAGAAAGCGCTAGTTGCGTCTGAAAGAGCAAAATACGACTCTCTCGTTAAGCGTGTTCTGAAAACTTATATTCAAATTTACGGTTTAGGCCGCGATATCGCTCCAAGACTTCACTGGTCGGGTGTGTATCGCGATGACGAATGGATGATGGGTCACTTTATCGCACCAGCTGCGTACACTTCTCGTTCAATTATGCCGGCGATGCCATTTGATCAATCAAAATTCTTAGCACTCACTCACATGCTCCGCGTACTAGGTAAGCAAAATCGCGATGAGCAGCGCGAGGTTTGGGATACACTTGGTTTCGATCCAGCTGCAGCCTATGAGCTACATTGTGCGCAGTGCCACGGGAATAATTTTCATGGTAAAGGCGAGGTAGCCTCTTGGATCTACCCCGTTCCAAAGAACTTACGCAATGCAACTTTTCTTCGTAACTTAACACGAAAAAGAGCGATTGATTCCATTACCCATGGAGTTAAGGGCACTCCCATGCCTCCTTGGGGAGAAACCGCACCTTCATCACAGTTAGGCGATAGCCACCCAACACTTAAGAGCTCGGAAATTGAACAGCTTGTAGATTGGCTCTTCTTGGCACTTCCAGGAGCAGAGGTGATTCAAAGTGATGATGATGTCGATAAGTGGCACTATCAGCCAGAAGATGTTTTAGAAGAGCTTAAAAATGAGGGGAATTTACTCAAAGGCGAAGAGCCACCCCTCGAGCTTTTGCAATCGGGTTTTTTCCCTTTTTTTGCAGCTAAAACGCTCTTTTTTGGAAAAGATTTGAAAGTTAAAGACCTTTTTGAAGAAGCTCAAACAGCGAATCCCGGAGTCCGAGAAAAAGGGCTCTATATTAAAGAAGAGTTCTACACAGAAGAGAATCTTAAAGCAGGCGAGAGAGTCTTTCTTGCCAACTGCGCTCATTGTCACGGTAAAGAAGCTGCAGGTGATGGTCTTCGCTCCATTACAATGGAAGAGGCAAAACCCCGCATGCTGACAAACCTTCCATGGCTTCGTACGCGTGATGATTTACGACTTCTTCGCTCTATTAAGTATGGAGTTCCAGGAACCGCAATGACTCCGTGGGGAGACAAGACAAGCGGATTGCAACGCCTTCAACTTGTTATATTTATTCGTAGCTTAACCAAAGAGAAAAAAGATCGCGAAGACCTCAAGCGTATCTTGTTTGAAACTTTTGACGTCTCGAAGAACAGCGTGACCTACGCTCGTGTATTTGAAGGAGAGCAGCTGGAGAAGATAGAGGCGCAATACAGAGAAGCTGCTAAGCGCAGAGAAGCTTTATATGCTCAGATGAAGACTCCAGAAGCACCGCCAATGGGGCTTGTCTCTCGGGCTTACACAGATGAGCTAGAGCTTCTCGACAGAGTAAGCAGAAGAAAAGAGGTTGATGGGATGTTACTTGGTTTAAACGATCTTTTACAAAAAGAGCGTTCGCATTTTCAAACGATTGGAGAGCTTTTTATTGCTAAAGATG
>JBDQID010000049.1:0-8033 GCA_040264515.1 Chlamydiales bacterium | reverse complement strand
GTTTGAAAGCCGGTGGTGTTGGTCTAAACCTAACAGCTGCCGATTACGTCTTTTTATTCGATCCATGGTGGAATGAGGCTGCGGAGAACCAAGCCATTGACAGGGCGCACCGGATCGGAAGAAAAGATAACGTCATTGCAAAGCGGTATATTCTTGAAGAAAGTATCGAAGAGAAAATGATGGTTTTAAAAGCAAAAAAAAGAAATCTCATTGACGATTTAATTAATAAAGAAAATCTTGACTCTCAGCTCTCAGCTGACGACTTCGCCTTTTTGCTGAGCTAAAAAGAAAGAGACCTAATTTCGTTGAAATTAGGTCCCAAAAAAAGGAGGGGGGGTAGTTTGTTTGGGCGATCTTATCTTGAGTCACCTGTTATGCTTTGTTTTATAAGTCTAATTATAACAGCTGTTTGTTTGCGTTATTTAAAGAAGTTGTGTGTTTTGTGTTAATTTATACCAATCTTGGTATAAACAGCTCTTTTTTATGTACAATGTTTGTTGGCTTCAACTGCATGTATAAAATAAAGCATTGCTCCTTTGATAAGGGCAGATCCTATCGTAATATCGATGGTTCCTCTGATGATTGGAGGAAGAGCTAGGGCATTCATCAGATATCCCAAGCAGACCATAATAGCGAGAAGAATATAATACTTTTTACTGTACAGATCGCTAATCCGAACAGATTTTGTAATGGAAAGAATACGAAAAACCTCCCTGTGAACGGATTTCTTTAAGATGTAGCGACCTTTAAGATAGCCCAGTATAAGAGCAAGTGTAATACACGTGATTAGTGTCTGAGTCTCAGCTGCGCCCTTGATAAGATACTTAAATCCTACGCTAAGAAGCATAATACCCACGGATAACCAGATGAGGCCTGAAAATATAATTAGTTTTGTTCGGTTAAGTTGCATGTCCTTTCTCCAAATTAGGCTAAGAGCGCGACACTATAAAATTTATCCTATTTCTTTGACAAGGATAATTGGATGACAAAAATGAGCTGAGTTCATATGATCAGATTAATGATACATACAAATCTTTATTGAAAAATTCTTTTCGGGGACCTTTTTTTTATTATGAACAGTTCTATTGCTTTTACGAGAGCCTTCTTTATTGTCTTTAGCACACTCTTGATTACGGTATATTCGGCAGCAGCTTTGGGCGGATTAACAGTTGTTAATTTGTTTAATGGGCTTTTTTTAGGGCTAGCTTTTGCTCTACTTCTTATTGGAGCAGATACTCTGTTTAAACGGTATAACCTACGCTCTTTTAACTCTGCAGCTCTTGGCCTTTTCTTTGGGTATCTCATGGGAATGGCTCTTTTTCTGATCACAGAAACAGTTTTGGAGATCGCTCAGCTTACTGTAGAACAGTCAATAATGGATTTTGTTAAAGTCTCCCTCTTCCTCTTTGCCACATACATTGGAATGTCAATGACCGTTAGGGCGTCAGAAGAGATTTATGTAAGTGTTCCGTTTGTTAAATTTAAGCCGTCTAGTCAAAAGCAGAAAGATATTCTTTTAGATGCATCCATCTTAGCAGATCCCAGAATGATCGATCTTGCATCTTCTGGCCTTCTCGATAGACATCTTGTCGTCTCTCGTTTTGTAGTTAAAGAGCTGTATGTCACTCTAGAAGATCCCGATGAAAATGTGCGAAATAGAAGTCGCCGCAGTTTAGACGTTCTTAAAAAATTAGAGGCAATTCCAGCTCTCGATCTCCGCTTCCAAGAGACAGATTTCCCTGAAATAGAAGACTCAATGGAAAAACTCATTAAACTTGCTCGCCTTATCGATGCGAATATTCTTACAGCGGATATTAACAGGATTCAAACAGCTCTTGTCGAAGGTGTTCGGATTGTTAACATTCATTCGCTCTCAAACTCTTTGAAGCCAATCATGCAAGCTGGAGAGCAAATTAAAATTAAAGTTCAGCGCTACGGTAAAGAAGCTAAACAAGGCGTTGGCTATTTAGAAGATGGTACGATGGTTGTTATTAACGGTGGTGGCGATTTTATCGGAGAAGTTATCCTTACACAAGTACTCTCTGTAAAACACACATCTTCTGGAAGGATGATCTTCTGTAACGCTCTCGAAGAGAGAGCTTCTTTTCCTCAGGAAGAGGGTGTTTTTTCCGTAAATTCGAATGATTAAGGGGCTGGGTAACGATCTTGTTGAGATCGAGAGGATACGTCAAAGTATTCAAAAGCATGGCAGTCGCTTTCTTGATAAAGTTTTTACACCGAAAGAACAAGCTTACTGCCTCTCTTACAATGATAATGCGCCTCGTTTTGCGGGGCGTTTTTCTGCTAAAGAGGCCGTTGTAAAATCTTTGGGAACCGGATTTGGAAAAGAGGTGAGCTTTTTGGATGTTGAAATTATCAACGATGCGCTCGGTAAACCAGTATGCACCCTAAGTCCTTCTGTGATGCTTCGCTTTGAAGAACCCGTGATTCTCATCACCATCACACACAGCAAAGAGTTCGCAGCAGCCGTTGCCCTCTGGCAGTAACTATTTTATGAAACTCACCCGATCGGCTGTTTTAGACAAATCTTCGTGCCCTCGAGTTGAAAATATTTAAACCGTTTTATTTCGGGAATTTTTGAGAATTTACTGGGTCGATCTACAACTTAAACTTATCCGGATGAACCAATATTTTTCTTCTAGTACATCCCCTTACGCTTGATATGATATTTATCCTTGAAAAACAATATTTTCCACTGTATAATCTGCGTGCTTGACAATTTGATAGAAGTGCCTAATTGCATGTTCGGAAGTTTAACAGAAAAATTTAGTGGAATTTTTTCCAATTTTGCCGGTAAAAAACGGCTGACGGAAGAGAATATCACCGACGCTATTCGAGAAGTACGCTTGGCTTTGCTGGAAGCTGACGTCAACTACGCCGTTGTAAAGACTTTTATTAAAAGAGTTAAGCTGAAGGCGCTAGGGGAAGAAGTTCTAAAGTCCGTTCAGCCAGGGCAGCAGTTTGTCAAAGTTATTCATGACGAGTTAGCAGCTTTGATGGGTGGAGAGGAAGAGCCCTCCTTCTCTTTAGATCAAAAGCCAGCAGTTATTATGCTTTGTGGTCTTCAGGGGTCTGGTAAAACAACACACTGCGCAAAACTTGCAAAGCTTTTGCAAGGTCCAAAGTATAACAAAAAAGTACTTGTTGCAGCTTGTGACCTACAGCGCCCAGCTGCAATTCAGCAATTGAAAACAGTTTGCTCTCAGATCAATACACCTGTTTTTTCTGAAGATGGAGAGCAAGACCCGGTTTCGGTTGCAAAAAACGCTTTTGCAAGAGCAAAAGAAGACGGATTTGATGTGCTTATTGTTGATACAGCAGGTCGGCTTCATATTGAAGAAGAGCTTATGCAACAACTCGAGCAGATAAAGAAACATTTAGCTCCAGCCGAGACCCTTTTTGTTGTTAACGCAACAATGGGGCAAGACGCCGTTAAAACAGCTGCAGAATTTAATTCCCGCGTAGAGATTACTGGAACAATCCTGACAATGTTAGACAGTAGTACTCGTGGTGGAGCCGCTATTTCGATTAAGGAGATTACCCAAAAGCCGTTGAAGTTTGAAGGGATCGGAGAAAAACTCGATGATTTTCAACCCTTTAATCCGCACTCAATGGCAGACCGCATTCTTGGTATGGGTGACACCATTAACCTGGTTCGAAAAGCAGAAGAGTTCATTGATAAAGATGAAGCTAAAAAGTTAGAAGAAAAGATAAGAAAGGCAACCTTCACCTACGACGACTATCTAAAGCAGATGCAGTCAATTAAGAAGATGGGCTCTTTCTCTAAATTATTGGGTATGATCCCAGGAATGTCGAATCTTAAAGGGCTAGATGTTTCCGAAAAAGAATTTGTTAAAATAGAGTCAATTATTCTGTCCATGACTCCTCTTGAACGCCAGGAGAAATGCGAACTCATTGTTGGACGACGAAAGCGCATAGCAAAGGGGAGTGGTACCTCCATGGACGAAGTAAATAAACTCGTGAAATCGTTTAAAAAACTCAAAAAGATGTTTAAAAATATGCCAAACATGAAACAACTAGAAAAAATGATGGGAGGCGCTTTATGTCGCTAAAAATTCGCTTACGACAACACGGCCGCACAAACCGTCCTTTTTACAGAATCGTCGTAACAGACTCCAGAACCAGACGTGATGGTAAGTATGTCGAGAATATCGGCTGGTACAATCCCTTTGCTAAAGAGAGTGTAGACAGTGTTGAAATGAAAGTAGACCGTCTTCAGTATTGGTTAGATAATGGTGTAGAACTCTCTGAGACAGTAGAGCTTCTTGCAACTAAAGTCGCACCAGAAATCGTTAAAGCTAACAAGAAGAAATTCTTGGATAGACGTGCAAAGCTTTGCGCTAAGCGCCGTGAGCGTCGCCGTAAAAAAGCTGCCGCTGTTGCTGCCTAGTTGTTGTTGACCGATGCGCTTTGATATCCTCTCGCTCTTCCCTGATTATTTCAGAGGCCCCTTCGATGAAAGTATTCTTCGAAGAGCGTCTGAGAAAGGGGCTTTGGAGATCGCTCAAGTAGATATCAGAGATTTCGCAGAAGGAAAACATCGACAGGTTGATGATCGCCCCTATGGGGGCGGTCCTGGAATGGTGATGATGGCAGAGCCTGTGGTGAAGGCAATACAAAGTGTAAAAAAGCCTCAATCGAGGGTTGTTTACCTCTCACCACAGGGCGCGCCACTGAACGCAAAGAAGTGTAAGGATCTCGCCTCATACGACCATTTAGTTCTCCTTTGCGGTCACTACGAAGGTATTGACCAAAGAGTGCTAGATAATGAAATTGACGAAGAGATTAGTGTTGGAGACTACGTTCTTACCAACGGCTGCTTAGCAGCTATTGTACTTGTAGATGCAGTTTCTCGCTTTGTTCCAGGTGTCATTGGACATGATCATTCAGCAATGGAAGATTCCTTTGAAGACGGAATCTTGGACTGGCCGCACTACACTCGGCCACGCTCTTATAATGGAGCTGTTGTTCCGCAGGTTCTTCTCGATGGCTCTCATCGTGATATTGATGAGTGGCGTCTTGCGGTTGCTTTGGAAAAAACAAAGAGCCGTCGTCCGGATCTCTTTCTTCAGCACTGCCTGAAGCAAGAAGAGTGTCTCGAGGAGATTAAAAGTGGAAGGATGGAGACTCAAGGGGTGAGTCAAATCACCCTTGGCGTGAAAAAATTAGATGATGCGGTTAAATTTTACCGCAAAAAAGTGGCTTTTTCTTTACTGACACAGACGGAAACTAAAGCCACTTTTGCAGTTGGAAAACAGCAGTTATGCCTTGTCGTTGAAAAGAGCCAACGACTGGAAACAGAAACTAACCTATTCGAATTGGAGACTTTCTCTCAGCCCTCTTTCAAAGCGCTACTGCGCCGGCTAAAAGAAAAAGCAACTGTTCTTTTCGATTGTGAAGGTGCTGTGAGCACTATTGCGTTTTCTGACCCGGATGGCCACCAGTGGGCGGTTCATCTGCGAGAAAATAATGATGATCTTAGTTAAGGAGATAAACCAATGAGCAAATGTGCAATCATTGAAGAACTAGAAGCAGAAAAGTTAAAAAAAGACCTACCTGAATTTGCTATTGGTGACACCATCCGTGTTCACTTCAGAATTATTGAAGGTACTAAGGAAAGAGTACAGGTTTTTGTTGGAACTGTAATCGGACGTCAAGGCCACGGCCTTTCAGAAACAGTAACACTTCACCGCGTCGCATACGGCGGAGGCATGGAGCGTGTTGTTATCCTACATAGCCCACGTGTTGCAAAGATTGAAGTAGTTCGTAAGGGTAAAGTGCGTCGCGCTAAACTTTATTACCTCAGAGGAACCTCTGGTAAGAAAGCTAAAGTTCGTGAGCTTATTCTTAAGAAGAAAAAGCCAAGCAAAGAAGCCGCTAAGCCTGCAGTTGCAGAAGTTGTTGCGGAGCCTGTTGCTGAGCAAGCACCAGAACAAACATCCGGTGAATAAATCCGAGGAAGAGCGTCTCTTTAAGATGACGCTTTTGGAAAGAGGGGCTTACCAGCACGGCTATCAAGCCGTTGCTGGTGTCGATGAAGCAGGTCGCGGCCCGTTAGCAGGCCCTGTTGTCGCTGCCGCTTGCCTGATCCCTCCTGGGGTAATCATCGAAGGAGTCAATGATAGCAAAAAGCTATCTGCCAAAAAAAGGGAAGCTCTTTGCCAGAAGATAATAAAGACTCCCGGTGTCTTTTGTGCCTACGGAGTTGTTAATGCGAAGACAATTGATAGTATAAATATTTATCAAGCAACTCTTAAAGCCATGTGTATGGCTGTGGAGGCTCTTGGTGATCAAATGAAGAGGAACCCAGACTTTTTACTTGTTGATGGAATGGAGCTAGATTATGCATCTCTTCCCGCGAAAAAAGTGATTAAAGGGGATCTTCTCTCACAGTCAATTGCAGCAGCATCTATTATTGCAAAAGTTACTCGAGACGAGATTATGCTTCAAATTCACGAAGAGTGGCCTTACTACGGCTTTGCGAAGCACAAAGGTTACGGAACGAAGGCTCACATAGCAGCTATTCATGAATACGGCCCCTCTCCTGTTCATCGCCTTACTTTTGCACCTCTAAAAACACTTCTTCCCCCTATAGATAGCTTTTAACTATATGACTCCGTCGTATAAGTTCTTTTCAGTAAATAAGGTTCAGAAATTTTATCATTGATAATGAATTAATGTCAGCGCATGAGTATGGGTATTAGTTTTTCTTTAGATTTGAAGGCAATTGGAAAGAAGTCGGAGTTAAGTTGAGGGAACTCTTTATCCAAAACGTGAAAATCATTGGGATCGATTTCAATGATTTCACGGATGTTTTCTACAAGAAGGCCGATAAGCTCATTACTTTCTTGGACGATAATAATAAAATCACCTTTCTTTTTTTTGCCTTTCACCACTGTATCCAGATTTAATAAGGTTACCAAGTTTCCTCGCAGATTAAAGACTCCTTCAACTTCCCTCGGTGCATCAAAGATTTTTGTAACAAGAGGCTTCTTCAAAAATTCTATTACTTGAGTCGCATCAATACCAAGCGTAATTCCTTGTAGATTGAAAAGGCAAATACGATTGATTTCATTCATCTTCTTTCCTCTTCAGCTCTTTACTTACGCATTGAATGAGTTGCTCTGGATTAAATTTGATTAGATAGTCGTTGGCTCCAGCATCAAATCCTCGTTGAATATCTTCTGGCTTAGAGAGCGATGTAAGAGCTACGATGGGTAAATTGGAAAACTTTGGATTCTCTCTTACTTTTTCAATAAATGCATATCCATTCAATATAGGCATGTCGATATCTGTGACAATGAAATCAATAGGGTGTAACTCAAGCTTTTCAAGGGCGTCCTGCCCGTTGCATGCATCCAAGCAGTGGTAACCATTTTGTTGGAGTGCTAGCTTGATTTGTTTGCGAAAAAAAGCGATATCGTCGACAACCAGTATCGTTGGATTTTTATTTTCCTGGGGAATGGAGGGGGGTAATTCCGTATTGACTTGATCGCTGATACGGTAGATATCAAGGATCAATGAGATTCTTCCATCTCCATGTAGAGTGATTCCTGAGTAGTATGGACACTGTTTTAAGTGCTGGCTTAGTGGTTTAACAACGATCTCTTCTGAATCAATATATTCGTCGATATGAAGGGCTAAGAGTTTGTCTCCTCCTTGCAAAAGAACAACAGAGATTGATTCGTCGATCGAAGAGGTCTCATGCGTTAGTAGCTTTGAGAGATAAAGCAGAGGAACAACCTTGTCTTCCCAAAATATAAAGGATTCTTCACCAACAGTCGTTACTCTTTTTTTCTTGATGTACAAAAGTTCTCGTACGTGAATTTGCGGAATGGCATAGCTATTATTCTTAGAACTTACAATAAGGCTTGGAACAATGGCAAGTGTTAGAGGAACCATGATCTTGATGTCAGTTCCCTGCCCAAGATCACTTTTGAGTGTAACAGATCCTCCAATCGCGGTAAAATGATGTAGCACGACATTCATTC
>JBDQID010000048.1:0-8164 GCA_040264515.1 Chlamydiales bacterium | reverse complement strand
TTGTAAGACTTTTTTATGTCCGGAAGAAAAGGCGAGGTTATGTAGACGATTATACTTAACCCAAGAAAAACCGGGAAGAGGCAAATCTGTTTTAGTTTCAAATAGTATAGAGGCTAGGTTGATGCGGAAGCGAGTGAAGCTGTGCTTGACTGGTGGTAGCGAGAGCTTTGATAGGACACTCAGATGCAGCGTCTCTTCAATGGCTTTCTTGATCTCGGACTCTTTTTTCTCTTCAAAATAGGGGAATTCATGCAGATCCGACATGATCTCGCCTTTTTGCGCACGTCGGATAAGGAATTTGCCGTTACACTCAATAAGGCATGCGACTCTATTTATGTTTTGATACTCAATTTTTTTCTTTTTTATAGGGAGTGTTGAGGCCATATTTTGCCTGAGCGCTTTGCAGCTACCATTTAGTGGGCATTTTGAACATAGGGGCTGTTTTTTACAAATAAGAGCACCAAGCTCGATAAGAGCTTCACTGCATATCCATGACTCTTTTTCAGGTAGAATCGTGCGTGTGATTTCTTGGAATTTTTTTAAAGTTTTTCCTTGAGAGATGTCATCGGATAGACAAAAATAGCGAGAGAGTACTCGCATGACATTACCATCAACAGCAGGAGCTCTTTTGTGAAAGGCAAAATTTAGGATGGCACCAGCGGTATACGGACCGATCCCAGGGATTTTTAGCAGCTCTTTTTCGGTAGATGGCAGTGAGCCTTCGTGCTCTTGTATGATAAAACGAGCGCCTTTATGAAGGTTACGCGCACGAGAATAGTATCCAAGGCCTTCCCACGCTTTAATCACTTGATCACGGGAGGCGTTGGCGAGTGCTTCAATTGTAGGAAATGTGTTCATCCAACGATAAAAATAGGGAATAACAACGTCAACTTGAGTTTGTTGAAGCATAATTTCAGAGACCCAAACATGGTATGGCAGTGGGGATTCTCTCCATGGAAGAGCTCTTTTTTGCTTTTTAAACCAGTTGGTAAGTGATAGATGGTCAATGGATAAGGTCATATAGCATCAGATTTTACATCTGAGCAAAAAAAAAAGGCCAGCGAAAGAACTTCGCTGGCCCCAACTAATCAGGTTGAGGGGGATTGTGAGATTATTGTTGTAGTAGTCCGAGTACAGCCTGTCTGGCTAAGTTCGCTTGTGAGAGAATAGAGATGCTGGCTTGAGACATCATCTGAGCTCCTACAAGTTCACTGGACTGTTCAGCGAAGTCAACGTCACGCAGACGACTCTCAGCTTGTGAAATGTTATTTCTATAGCCGTCGTTTGCGGAGTAAATGTGACCGAGCCTACTTACTTGAGAACCGATAACAGCACGTTGGTTTGCTATAATGTCGATCGCTTTAGTTGTTTGTTCAATGGCGTCTTGCGCCTTATTAATCGTAAGGACATCAGTTGTACTGATACCTAATTTTGCAAGGCGGATATCACCTGTTGTTAAGTCGAGTTCCATACCGAAATCTGGTCCGACTTGGAATTCATAATTAGTAGCTGGACTTCCACCTCCAACACTCAGACCCATATTCCTTGAAGCAAGGGAGCTGTCATAGGATCCGAAATGTCCGGCGTTACCCGTTCGAATGGTTTCGATCTCAATGATCTCAGGACGATCACCAGCTTTAATTTGAGCTCGTTTTACTGAGTTCTCATCCGATGTACCACCAGTATCCGTCCAGTAGAGCCGGTTGTTCGCATCGAATCCTAAAGAAGCAATTGAGTTGGTTCGTGTTCCTACTTGAAGAGACGCTTGTTTGCCAGTTTTTGTATTGACAACGACAACCGTTCCAACGTTAGCATTATCTTCGTCTTCAAATGCGAGGTATTGTCCATCTTGTGATACTGCCAGAGTCTCTCCTTTATCCAGATCGAATAAGCTTGTAACATCGGTAAGAAGAACTTCTTTGGCTGAGGTGTCAAAGAGATCTCTCTTAACGTAGTTTTGGGTGCCTCCGGAAGTTTCAATGAAGTACAAGTTGTCTTGGTGTACAGCAAAGGTACTAAAACCAGATGCTGTCTGAGCACCACCTGCCCACTCATTTGTAGCAGCGGTACCACCACCATCAAGAGACATATCTTGAACGTTAAGGAGGTTGATATTGTACTCTCCGTTACCAGCCTTTGTAGCAGCATTTACTGGATTGGAGACCCAAATACGAGCTGTATCATCCATAACAAGACGCGCTTGAGTCATGGCGGATGTACCACCAGCAGAGTTCAGTGATAGACGGCTGATAGTATTGGTTTCTATATCAAGCTTCATCAAAGTCTTTTGAGCAGAAACTAAGGTTCCTGCGTCACGTTGTGCGATGTAGACAAGCTCTTTACCGCTATCTGTAAATAGGAAATCCCCTACAAAACCACTGACAGCTGAGGATTCAAAAGCGTATTCAAATCCGTTCGAAGAGGTGTTACCTGCTCGCATATTGAGTTCAAGATCACGCTCATCACTACCGTCGGGTTGGGTATAGACAACTTGTTTTAAGATTGAATCCCATACTGCAACAGCAGTTTTTCCGTTAATTTGCAGGCCGTTATACTTACCAGCTTCAGAAATACGTGAGATTTCTGTTTTTAGTTGATCGTATTCTAAGTTGAGGTTTACTCGGTCGGATTGGTTCTTCGATCCGTCTGCAGCAGCGACTGCTAGCTCTCCCATTCTATCTAGAATATTATGCGCCTCTTGCATCCAGCTATCTGTGGATTGGAGCATGTTGATAGAATTTTGAATGACACGACCTGCTTCTTTCGAGTTCCGGATTTGGTTTCTGAATCTTTCAGAAATACCCAAATCAGCAGGAGCTTCTCCTGGTGATATGAAACGTTCACCTGAAGATAAGCGACTCATAGCAGATTGCAGTTTGCTATTTTGGTTTTTATAGTCGCTAATGAAGTTTTTAAAGGTTGCGTTGTTTGCAATAATCATCGTGGATTTTCCTCCATGAATTTTTTTATATCGATCCCTTCCAGCCGTCCTTGCCAGTATCGGTGTTCACGATGGTGGGATGTGCTCGACTGCTTCTAACGATTGAACTGTCGAGTTTTTTTCACATGGGGGGTATCGGAATCTCTTGATTGCAACTTGAGAAAAAAAAGAGTTTGTAGAAAAAAAAATGTTATCTTTGCGTGGGTTAGTGGTTTTAGATTTTCTTTGAGATCGGGTGAAAGTATTGAGAATGCAACGGATTCTTAGCTACTGTCTAGTTGCACAAGTTATTTGGAAAAAAGCGGATTGAAAACCCCTTAAGGGTGATCAGATCCAATGAGGATTTATACGATTTTTTACATTGCGATAGCACATGTGCTGTATAAGAAACCAGACAAGCAATGAAGGTTTAAGACATTAAAGTCTTGGTGATGTACTAGTACGCTCTCAAGATTGAATTTACGAATTTAAAAAAGGCGATGTTGAGTGAGTTTAAGAGTTCATTTAAGATCAGGCTGAAGGCCTGAAATTGCAACAGTCCAGGGTTGCACGTCTCGCTACGCTCGCGTTGATCCTAGGCTGTTATATTGACAATGTACTAGCGGGAATCTTGGAGACTTGCGATACCAATACCGGCGAAGGCCGAGATAACAAGAGAGGGAATAGCAAAAAGGATGGTAAGGAAAAGACAGCCCAAAAGAAGCGTTTTGAATTTATTATGGGTAGAAAGAGAGTTCACAAAGGCTTTGGAGAGTATTTTGATCTCTGAGGAGAGGTAGTAACCTATGACAAGACCGACTACGGCTCCACCAGATAAAGAGTGGAATAGCGAGAGGATAACCCCGAGAATTAGAAAGCTTGCTGCAATAGCTTCTTTCTTATTTCTTGTAGAAAAATCTTTTAGTTCGCTCATATAGTCGTCAATTTTGATGTTGAACTCTCCGGAGTGTGGAGGCTCTTCTCTATCGTTCATGCAGTTATTCCTCTTACGAGTAGAAGATAGTGCTATATTAGGGGATTTCTTCTCACTGATCAACATTTTTGTTTACTTAGCGAAGAGAGTTGTTTATCTCTTTTTTGTACTCAAAGATTAGATGTAAGAGATTTGGTTGTGGAAGAGAGCATAGAAGAGATTATTATTGAGAAAGCACGCGATGGAAATGATACTTGTAAAGTTCAGATTGGTGGGAAGTGGAAGTATTTGTATTCGAAGTATCGCCCCTCACAGTCAGTCTCTGTTGCAGATTATGAGGAGGGCGCTCCTTGTGTTCTTCTTGGATTGGGACTCGGTTATGAAATATTGGAGCTGCTTAAAAAGCAGAGAGGAGACCAACCTCTTTATGTGATTGAAAAACATCCCTTTTTCTTTGAGTATCTTCAAAATAATAAAGAGTTGAAAAGGGCTGTAGAGGAGTCTAAGGTACGGTTTTTTGTAGGAGAGGACTATTTGAATTGCCTGTTTGAAAGGCCTTTTGTAAATTTTGTTCGTACTAAATTAACGGATTTGGAAGCTGGCTATTATGGTAATGTTTTACGTCACTTTCAAAAAAATGAGCGTAATAGAAGAGAGAGGCCCAAAGTGATGGTGCTCGATCACGTTACGATCGCAAAAGATTGTGCAGATGCGTTTAGGAAGCTTGGCTATGATGTGATAGAGCAAGAAGAAGATGTCACGACCAATCAACTCTTCATTGAACTTGGAAAAACATTTCCCGACTATCTTTTTTCCATTAACCCCAATCAAGCGTGTATTCGAGCAAGTAAACGGTTGAAAATTCCCTATATCTATTGGATTGTAGACACTCCAGCTTATCTGGCATATTCCAAAGAGACAATCTCAGACCATTTTTACTGCTTTGTATACGACAAAGTCGTTGCTAAACAGCTAAAGAGCTTTGGATATACACACGTTGAGTATCTGCCGGTAGCAGTGAATACGGATAGATTAGACCAAGTTAAAGTTGAGCGTGATGAATGGAAAAAATATCAAGCCGAGGTCGCTTTTATTGGGCACAGTGGTAATGATAATGAGTATGATTTATGGAAAATGGAGGAAATAGATCCGTCGCTACAACATTTATTTAAATGCATTTTTGCAATGCAAACACAACATCCAAGCGAGCCTGTTTTAAAAACTTTGGTAAATGAAGATTTACTTAATACGATAGAGGCTGTAATGGGCCCTTTGCGTACAGATGAATTGATGAGTCGTCAAGAAAAACTGTTTTATATTTTGGGACGAAAATACTCTCAAATAGAGCGTAGAGAATTAGTCGAGATGCTCTCAGATCATTTTAAGTTGAAGGTTTACGGAGATGAGAGTTGGGGGAGCAGTCGAAAGAGTAAGCTTTCTTATATGGGTTATGCAGAGCATTATACGGAGATGATCAAGATAATGCGCTGTTCGGCAATTAATATTAATGCTACGCGTGTTTTTGTGGAATCGGGACTGCCTATGCGCATTTTTGATGTTTTGGGATCAAAGGGGTTTTTGGTCAGTAATACAAAATCCGATATGACAGGGCTTTTAAAAGAGGGTCGCGATTTGGTGGTTTATAGAGACTTAAAAGAGCTAAAAGAAGTTATAGATCACTATCTATTTCATGAAAAAGAGCGCGCTGAAATAACTAGTTGTGGCTATGAGACCGTAAAGCAGAGGCACACTTATGTTCACCGGATTAGAGAGATGATGGCGTCCGTTAAAGAAAAAGTAGAAGCACGTCTTGCTTAAAAACGGGTGAATTCATTACTTTTATCGCAGATAGTTTGAGAAACAAGAGGCTAAAATGACTCATATCAAAGTAAGTAAAGGTTTAGACGTTCCAGTAGAGGGAAAACCCAGTAGCAGCGTACAATCTCTTCCGCAACCTCGTTTGGTATCGCTAAATTTACGTGCATTTGAGGGGGTTAAGTTTCGCCTTCTTGTAAAAGAAGGAGATGTTGTACAGATTGGCCAGCCTCTTTTAGAAGATAAAACCCATGCGGGAAGGATGTTTGTCTCTCCTGGTGGAGGACGCGTTAAGGAAGTTCGGCGCGGTTTAAAGCGGCGTTTGCTCGATGTTGTCATTCAACTGGAGGGTGCAGAGCAAATTATGCAGCACGACGCGCTCTCAGCTGAGAAAGCGTCCCGCGAAGAGATCGTGGCACAATTGAATAAAACAGGTGCGTTTGCTCATATTCGCATGCGTCCTTGTGATGTACTTGCAAATCCGTCAGATGTTCCAAAAAGCATTTTTGTTAAGGCTCTTGAATCTGTCCCCTTTGCACCATCAGCAGAGATGCAAGTGAAGGGTGAAGAAGAAGCTTTTCAAGTTGGGCTCACAACGCTCTCACGCCTTACTTCGGGAAAAGTACACCTTGTACATCGAAAAGGATCCGATTACGCAGCTTTTACAGAGGCGCGTGATGTGGAGATCCATACAGCGGAGGGACCTCATCCCGTTGCAAATCACTCTGTTCATATCCATCATATCGATCCCATCGTAAAGCATAGCGAGGTTGTCTGGACTCTGAGCGCGTACGACGTTATTTGTGTTGGAAGGGCGATGTTGAGTGGACGATATCATACAAAACGTTTGGTAAGTGTTGCTGGCACGGGAATTCTTCCAGAGGCTCGTGGCTTTTATCAAGCGCGTGCGGGTTATCCCGTCGAAGCTTTGATTGACACGCGTAACGAAAAAGGTTTTTTGCGCTATGTATCGGGTGATCTTCTTATGGGAGACAAAGTTGAGGTCACAGATTTTCTAGGATTTCACGATCACACATTTTGTGCAATTCACGAGCAGGTTGATCGTGAGCTTTTACACTTTTTCCGCCTTGGGACAGACAAGTTTTCGTCTCACAGAGCGTATCTTTCGGGTTGCTTAAAACCGGGAAGTAAAGAGTTCGCTTTTACAACGACAACGCATGGAGAAGAGCGCGGTTTTATCGATGGTGCGGTGTATGACAAAGTGATGCCGATGCGTATTCCCACGATGCATCTTGTGAAGTCTGTTCTAGCAGGTGATCTTGAGCTTGCAGAAGAGCTTGGACTTTTGGAAGTGGCTGCTGAGGATTTTGCTTTGCCAACATTTGTTTGTCCTTGCAAAGTGGAAATGTCGGACATTATTCAAGATGGGCTTAAAGAACTAGCGTCTGAAATTATTCATTAATCTTACTGTCTAAAGAGTCTTGCAGCAGCTTTTCGCGTAGGAGGTGTTCTATAGCGGAGCATGCTGTCTTGATGTTCTTTTTGTTCTGGAGTTGACGGATGGCGGCGGACGCCTTTTGTTGGACTAAAGATACCAGAGATAGCCATAAAGTTTGGAAATTGGCTTCCTTCTAAGGAACGTTTGCAGTCAAGGGCGTCTTCTTCTAGCTGTGTTAGGGCCTCGGTAAGTTCTTTACGAATACCAGCATACGGCAATGGGGAGGCGGAATAGAGAGGAAGGATGCCGGGGAGTTTTACTTTTGGAACAGCTGGCATTGAGGTGCGTAAATTTTTTAAAAGATGCTTTATGGTAGATCGGATTGTCTCTTTTTCGCCCTCTTCTTGTGTTATAGAAAATTTATCTGTGAGCACGATAAGCTTCTTTAGGTCGCTAATGCGATAGATGAAATCTTTATTTCCTTGTTCAAAATATTTACGGATCATTTGGGTATAGTGGATGGTGGCAGCTTTTGCTGTCATTTCGGAGCACATGACAGATTTTACGAGTGCAGGGAGGTTTTCCTCTCTTCGTAGCACCTTTTCTAGGCGCTTATCGCAAACAATATTCATTCTCCAGGGAAGGTTTGTGGTGGTGTTGAGAAAACCTTCTGCACGGGAGCCAAAGAGAGTATGCGGACCCCAGAGTTTGTTGATTTCTCTACGGATAAAATCTGGGTCATCTCGATGGGTAGCTAATGTTTTTTGCTCAGGTGTCGACATGCCCTTTGCTTTTAAAATGCGGGATTTTATTGGCGTGAGGCCTTTACTTATCAGTTCATCGATAACGATCTCGTGGAGGTTGTCTATCATACCAGCCGCAGCGTCATCGTGTGCTGCGTGATCACCTGCAGTTCCTCGCCCGCCCTGCAGAGTGGCACCTTGAACTTGAACTTGAAGGCTATCAGCATTCTCACGCTTGCATAGGTTTGCAAGAGTAAAAAAACGTTGATAAGCGCGGCGTATTCTTGTTGCTGCGTGTTCTCTTGTTAGTTCGTCTAGTCCAGCGCCTTTGGGAGGAGAGTGGTCTTGAATAC
>JBDQID010000047.1:0-8262 GCA_040264515.1 Chlamydiales bacterium | reverse complement strand
TTAATAGGCCCGTTAGAATGATCTTTTTTCTTCCAAAATGATCGGATAAAGGACCGAAAAGAAGTGGCGTCAAGGCGAAGCTTAGGAGGTAAACAGCCATTGTCATCTGAATTTCAGCTTCCGCAACACCAAAATCTAAAGCGATAGCAGGAAGCGACGGCAGGTAAATATCTGTTGCAAAATAACCCAAAGAACAAAGAACAACAATATAAAAAGTATTAGCCCAGTATGATTTCATACAGATTAGCATAGTGGTGCTATATTAATTAGTATAGTTTATCTTGCAAAAGATAAGTTGCCGGGGCCGTTTTTTACCGCGTATTGCATTTTACAAACTATTAGACCGCGGTAGTGGTCGTCTCTCTTTTTAGCCTAGCACTTTAGTGCTTAGCATTACCCACATCTTTAATTGTAAAAATATCGCTCTTATATACATGTGTGAGGTTTTTTTAAAATAAAACATGTTTAGAAGCACTCTAAAACAGATTCTACTACGAACCACATATCTAACGACCTTATCCTTATCATTGCGGAACTTACTTAAGAGTCGAGCTCACGTTAATTTATTACTGTTGTGCGCCACCACTACCGTTGATTTGGCCAATTGATGCACCTAAGGATTGGGATTCTTGAATAGAGTTTTCCATATCGGCAAATCGTCGTATTAAAGAACGTCTTTGCTGATCAATTCTATCTTGGAGCCGCTCTACTTGATCATCAATACCGTCATTTCTATTCTCTAAACCTGGTATCGCAATGTCTTCAATAGAACGGGTTTTACTAGCAAATACAGAAATTTTGATTTGCTCATCTATCCAGTCATAAAGGCGTCGTCCGAGTCCTAATCGTGATGCATTTGTATCATTACGGCTAAATAAAGCTTTCACGGAATCAATTTCAGTTGCTAAAGCGGAATCTAATCTTGCTTCATCTAGAACAGCTAAAACACCCTCTGTTGCAGATACAGTATCAGAACGAACTCCAACTCCAAAGTCATTCATTGTACGAATCTGAGGCGTTACTGTCTCGCCCAATACAACAGACTGGAAAAGAGGTGGCTCAAACGCAACTGTTGCAGAACCTGCTGCAATAGGAGCATCAACAGTAAGTCGATATCCTTTTGGATGCCCTGCAATACTAAAGTAGTCTCCAGCTTTTAAGGAGGTTGTTCCTGTAAGTCCGTTGATAGTAAGACCGTTTGCGTCGGCAACAGCAGCTGTTGATGTCGGAGCGCCATCCCACTCTCCACTGACAAGGCGCACACCGCCTGTTGTTAAACCCCTTAATTCGGAGTAAATAGAGCGCATAAGTGAGTCTGATGCAAACAGGCCAAAATCATCTTCTTCATCGAGCTTGACTTCACGAACTCTCTTAATTAAATTTCTAGATTCGTTGTAAATATCAACGAGATCCGTAATCGTATCTTTAATTTTTTTTGTATCATGAGTGATATTAATATTACTCGATCCTGCAGAAAACAGCGTAAAAGTAACCCCAAGAATAGCGTCATCAACAAGGTTTTGATCTGTTGTTAGTGGTACTCCATTGATAGTAAGACTTGCATCAGCCGCGGTTTGTGCGACATTGGAAAAATTTCCACCACCGTCGATAAGTTCAAGCTCTGTTTGTAAAATAGAGGTCGGGTCATCACCAGGAAGAGTAAATGGTGGTGCACCTGCAACAGAGCCATAAATAACTTGACTAGCCCCAGTGTCTGTTGTTTGCAGTACCATACGGTTGTCAATAACGTTGGCTTCGACATTCTGTCCAGCTGGAAAGGCAACGGAATTTATTGTGCTTGCAACCTGTTTTAATGTCTGTCCAGCATTTACTGTAACTACGACTCCGTTGATTGTAAATGAACCAGCAGATACCGTAAAACCTGCAGGTTTCTGGTTGCCATAGATAACTTGGGCTCGGGCAGTATTAGCGACGTTAATGTCGTAATTACCACTTGAGGATGTCGGATCCGCAACAGCTGTTACAACAGTTGCATTAGAAGAAGTTGTTAATTTATCATCAAAGAGAGTACTACCAGCAGTTCCGTCAGCCTTTAATTTGGTTGCGATTTCGGATAAAGTACGCAGTTGCTCGGATACATCTTCCCATGTTTGAATTTTTGCAATATTAATTTGCTTGGTTTCTTCTAGTTTTTCTAATCTCTGTTTATCGGGTGCTAAAAGAGATTCTACAATTGATTCTGTATCGAAACCGGAAGCCAAGCCTCCCAGGCGAATGGCTCCATCTTCGGTGGATGCTGTCATTATGTCCTCCTTAGACGCTCAAGCCTCTTGCAGCAATTTTGGCAATAAGGCATGATAGTCCCTTCCTTTTTTTTCTTAACAAGCAAATTGCATGCCGCTCTTTACAAAAGAAAGTTTAGAAACCCTACGCCAGAGAATCGATCTTGTCGAAGCTTTGACTAATCATTTGGAGCTCAAACGCTCCGGTGCGTCTTACAAAGCTCTGTGTCCTTTTCACGATGAAAAGTCGCCCTCCTTTATGGTGCAAAAGGGAGATTCTCACTACCACTGCTTCGGATGTGGTGCTCATGGGGACGCCATTCAGTTTATGATGGATTATCAAAAACTTACCTTTTTTGACGCTGTAGAGAGTCTGGCAGAGCGCTTTAATGTTCATTTAGATAAGGTTGAAGATAAAGGTGAGAGTAAGGGAACAAGTAAAAATATTCTTAAAAATGCACTCACTTTTGCTTCTCGCTTTTTTCATTACTATCTTCTTCACTCACCAGAGGGCCAGGTTGCACTGCAATACCTCTATAAAAGAGGGCTCGACCTCGATTTTATACGTCAGTTTCAAGTAGGGCTTGCGCCCAGTCAAAAGCGGATTTTTCTTCCCCTGATGTATGCAAAAAAAATAAGCAATCAGATTCTAAATGAGGTCGGCCTGATTACACCTGGGCGTAGCGGAGGCTGGCGAGAAGTTTTCTCTGATAGAATCACTTTTCCTATCCAAAATGTCACAGGACAGGTGATAGGTTTTTCAGCTAGAAAGTACAAGGAAGAGACCTTTGGCGGAAAGTATGTAAACTCTGCAGAAACACCCCTTTTTAAAAAATCACGTGTTCTTTACGGACTAAATCATTGCAGGCGTCGCCTTGCAAAAGAGCGAAAAGCTATTATTGTCGAAGGACAGATTGACGCTCTTCGCCTCATTAAAGCTGGCTTTAATTTTACAGTGGCAGGACAGGGAACAGCGTTTGGTGAAGGACAAGTCAAAGAGTTGCTGAATTACGGTGTGAATAAAGTTTACTTGGCAATGGATGGCGATAATGCTGGAAAGGAAGCTGCACAAAAAGTCGGACATCTTTTTCAAAAAGAGGGTGTGGATGTCTATGTCGTAGCCTTTGCTCTTGGTAGCGATCCAGATTCCGTGCTTAGCGAAAAAGGACCCTCAGGATTTCAAAAGCTTTTGGAAAAGAGTGAAGACTATTTAAGTTTTCTCATCGCCAAGATGTCAACGCAGTTCGATATGAATTCTCCTGCTGGAAAAAACGAAATGATTCATACCATTTCAGCACAAATACGGGAGTGGAATCAGGAAATTATGGTGCACGAGAGCCTGCGAAAGCTCGCTCACATGATGCAAATACCAGAATCCATGATTGGGGTCGGTCAGCCCCACATGCCCAATCTCTTTATTAAAAAAACTGCTGTTGCAGGCCAGGCATCTATCGATCCTGATCGTATTATTGAAACCGACTTTTTACGTTGGCTTATTTTGATGGGAGAGTCACAGCCTCACTTTGTTGAAATTGCACAGCAAAACATTCAGCCGGAATATTTAAAAGTTTCAGTTAGCCAGAAACTGTTTCAAGTTTGTATTGAAACTTTTGAAAGTGGAAAACAACTTGATCTTCTCTCTCTTGCAATCGATCTTGATGACGAAGATGCCCAACTCCTTATCTCAGAAATATTGGAGAAAAAAGTTAACCGCGATCGCGCAACCATCCATTTTCCTAAAAGCGTTCAAAAAATTCTCGATCGTAATTGGATGGAGAAGCGAGAAGAGATCAAAATGAAAATTCAAAATGGACAGAGCTCTGAAGATGAAGCGTTAGCTCTAGCTAAAGAGTTTGGCGAGCTTAATCGCACCCCCCCTAAAGTTGTTGTTTAGTCAATGATGGAGTGCTGGATTAAGTATCCCACAATGTTACTGTGGCGATAGCTGCGGAAGCGAGAGGCTAAGGTTCTTGAAGAGTTATTTATAGCTGTTTCTGGAAAAAACTCTACCAAATGCCCTTATTCCCTTAAGAGCGCTTGTAGCAAAATTTCTTCTTCGCTCTCTTCTTACAGCAGAGGCTTCAGCTTGCTTACTCTCGAGCATAGATATGATACTCTCTTGATCGATAGCGCGTCGTAGACGAAGACGGCGTATGCGCTCGATTCGCCTCTCATTAGGCGGTGTTACTGTTTCATTATAGGCATATTGCGTAAGAGCTCGAAACCCCGTTGCCATAGCTCTCGTTCTTCTAGGACGATTTCTGGCGAATTCTCGAAGATTTAGGCGCTCTCTGGTTGGACTTGGTATTGCGTATGGGAGCGGAGCTGGAGGTCTTAGAGGTGTTGGAGGAGGAAGTAGTGTTGATGATACAGCAGATGGACTGTAGAGCAGTGGCTCCGGAAGGTGTCTTAGCATTGAAGATCTATCGGGTGAGGCAGGAGGCTTTAATGATTCTGTAGATTTTGGTGGGGGAAGTGGAGAGGCGATGATAGCTCTACAATTAGGGCACTTTCCTCCACTCTCTTCCCATGGCTGAATGCACATTCGATGAAAGATATGAGTGCAGCGAAGAAGGCGATCATCCTCTCCTATAAGAGGAGCTAGACAGATCGTACAATCATTTACTTTGTTAACTTTAACAGGTATGTGAATTGGAGGTGGTATCGTGCTCATAAAATGCCTTGAGTTCTTTGTTAAAAATCAAAAACATTCCATGTATCAAATAATTAATTTAATCGCTACTGATTAGCCTGCCATGGCTAATTGTCCCTGCATTGCAGCCATTGGACAGCAGCCACGTTGAAAACTTGAACTTTCCTGAAAAGACGCTTGTTCCTCTGAAGAGAGATTTGATTTGGGATCAGTTGTAACACCTGGAACATGTGTAGGTGTTCCAATTGTAAACATTTTGCTTAATGGATCAGCGCTACTGACAGTATCTTGAGCGTGAGGGGAGTGATTTTGAGCTGTTGAGGTAGAGCTATTTCCACTGGAATGGCTCACTGAATCGATTGTTTCTAGCTCACCATTAATTGGATTGATAATGTTTTCTTTTATGATAGGGTCGTTTGTAATTGGCATTTTAGCACCTATAATTTATTATTTATTTTAATTTATTATAGTAATTTAAATTATTAATTAAATTAACGTTATATTAAGATTGTGTTAATTTCGCCGTCTTGCATCAAATTCGCCCAACCGATAGCATGCAAAATATGAACCATTTGATTTTTTACGACGGGAATTGTCCGTTATGTAATTTGACCGTTCGTTTTTTGCTCCGAGTCGATAAAAAAGAGTCTTTTTTATTCGCTCCGCTCGAAGGCGACACTGCAGCTATTGAGCTCAAAGAGCATCCTCATTTAACGCAAGATCTCGACACGTTAGTTCTTCTCGAGCAGTACGCAACTCCTCATCAACAGCTTCTGTGTCGAGGAAAAGCGGCGCTTCGTATCGCTTGGCATCTCGGCGGTGTGTGGAAGCTGCTGGGATGGCTCTCTTTTTTACCTGCCTTTCCCTTTGATCTTGTTTATCGCGTTATTGCACGTAATCGTTATCGCATCTTTAAAGAGCGAGAACCCCTTTCGGAAAAGAATTTTGAACACCGCTTTCGGAGGTAATAAATGACAATTCACGTACTCCACATGCATGACTACTGGACGGAATATCTGGACTCGCTTCTCGATGACGACCGTTTTTTACTTGTTTGCTCTAAAGAGGCGACAACAAAAACATATAAGGGAAGAGAACTTCCTCTTTTTGACCCTTCAAAGCATAAGGTTATTCTCTCCGCAGGGGAGGTCTTTGATAGAACAGATCGCAACTTCATTATTTGTCGCTTTCAGCACTCCCCAGGATTTGCCACTCACTGCCTTATCAATGGCTATGTTAATTTACTCAAACACGAAAAAGAGTACAGCTCGAACTTCGCTTACCTTCCAAGTGACGCTCTGTATCGTCAACTGATCTCTACAGAGCTTCTGCCTGCTCAAAAAGAGTTTTATCAGTATGAAATGCTCTCGGACTCTCGGATCTTCCCAACAGAGATCGATCCCATGCTCTATAAGATTCGAGATGCAAAGGTTTGTAAGAAGCGTAAAAGTGGAACGGGACTCATTGCTCTTAGCTGGAAAGTTGCTGAAGAGCCAGTTGAAAAGCTCAATGCAATCATAGACACTCTTTCTAAAGAGTTAGATATAACCCTTCTCTTGCATCCGCTTGTAAAACGGTTTCCTGCATTTGTGGAGAACTTGAAGATAAAAAAATACCTTATTGGTTGTTTTCGATCAGAGATGATAAACCTATATGACGCACATGAATTTGTTATCACAGACGGAAGTGGCTCTTGCTATGAAGCACTGCTTAGAGGATGCAAACCTCTGCGCATAAGCTCTTTTTCTTACCACCAAAATAATCAAACATTGCATGCGGCTATCGAAGAGGGGTATTTGCCCTTTCAAGAATACAGCTCGCTATCAACATACAAGCTCTTTGATAGCGAACCGTTTTTAGACGGCCTTTTTCCATTTCTTAAGCAATATTCCGAAAAAGAAGCAATCGAAATTCTTAAGAACGAAATTCTTCAGGTCGCTAAAACTACGCTATTTGATTCCAAGTAGGCGAAAAAGATGTGAGAAGCCTGTATAGGAAGTCTCTTCTACATTAATTTCAAAAATCTTACCGTCCTTAAAGGTCATAACGGCTTTTTCTACAGGGAGCTCAATTTTAATGTGTGTAGCAGGGATGCTGATAGAGCCTCTGATTGGCAAGCTGAGCTCTTCTGTATGTGTAGCAGTGATATGTACGGCTATCACAAGGCAGCTCTCTTCTTCTGTTATGTTGGAGACGTTATAGCTCCAGTCGGGAAAAGCTTTTTGAATAGCTTCTTGCATCGCGAAATATTTCTCTTTACTCAGAGATTTCGACATGGGTCCCCAAAAGATAAAATCCTCATGGGTAATTTCGGATAGTTTTTCCCAATTTTTTTCCTCAACAAGAGTAAAAAATGATCTAGCAAGTTCTGTGTTATTCATTGTTTTCCTTATTGAGATTGAGCTGCTGTAGCATTCCTGGAAGTCCACCCCCTGTAATATCTTGGACTACGAGCTTAGCGATTTTATCTTGTCGGAAATGAAAAATAGCGTGTTCCATAGGGAGGTTTATTGTAATACCCGATGCTGGGATATGTAGGGAGTAGGGTGCAGGAAAAATAAGATCAGCTTCGTGCTTTCCGCTGATACGTACAGTAACTTCAAGACCGTGTTCAATCTCTTTTGCATGGCTGATGTGAAAAGACCATTCTGGAAAGGCGTCTTTGATAGCTTTTTGAAAATTCAGCCACATATCTTTGTCTAGGCGATAAGACATAATGGATTGATCTTCATGAGTGGAGCTCATGAAATGAAAATCATCTGTAAGAAATGTTGCGACATCTCTCCATTTTTCCGTTTCAATTTCTTTGAAGAACTCTTCAATAATTGCTTTTTTATCCATAGAATCCCAGCCTTTTTCTTGTGTGTTTTTTTTATTTTATACTCTTTTAGGACTCTCTAGTCTACCAAGATTGCCTAGATATCCAAACCTATGGCCAATCTTGGTAGACTTGGGTTCACTTCGCTTAGCTTAGCTGAGGCTGCGATCTGTCGTCCTCTGGAGTCGCTCTTTACTTTTGAGCTCTGTTATAAAAGAGATATCTCCATCTGCCATAATGAGCTTTAATAAAGATCCAGTAGCAATTTTTCCAGAAAGTATCGCTTTAGAAAGAGGGTTAATAATGCGTTGTTGAATCAAGCGCTTTAGAGGCCTTGCTCCAAATGCTGGATCGTAGCCCACCTTTGCGATCTCTTCGATAACAGCCTCATCCCAAGAAAGTAGAATGTCTCGTTCTTCGAAACGTTTGAGAAGATCTCGAAGTTGAATAAGCACAATCTTTTTCATATCTTTTCTACGTAGAGGGTGGAATGGAAGAATTTCGTCTAGTCGATTAATAAATTCCGGACGAAAATGGCTTTTGACAAC
>JBDQID010000046.1:0-8424 GCA_040264515.1 Chlamydiales bacterium | reverse complement strand
AGTCCCGCAATGATAAGGATAAGCTTGTTAGATATGTGGTTCGCAGTAGAATCTGTTTTAGAGCGCTTCTAAACATGTTTTATTTTAAAAAAACCTCACACATGTATATAAGAGCGATATTTTTACAATTAAAGATGTGGGTAATGCTAAGCACTAAAGTGCTGGGCTAAAGAGAGAAGCGACCACTGTCGTGGTCTAGGAACGATTATCATAAGCCATTAACCAGGATCGAATTAATAGTGGTACGACCTGCACATAGCACTAAATATCAGAGATCTATGTTAGGTTGATGCGAATGGGTTCGCCCCACGTGAAACAAGCAACAAAAAGTGCGCCGTGAAACGCAGGATAATGATCAAACAAAACATTAAACCGCGAGCAGTGTAGGAAAACTACAAGTTAATAAAATCTAGTTAAAAGAACCTACACAGCTAATTGTTAGGGTGAAGAAGTCTCAAATAAAAGCAGCTGGATCTCCCCCGATGACGCATCGGAGATCTTCTTCTTACTCATACGCTTTTTGCGCTTTGGAGTTTGGAAATTGCCGCGACGGTTTCCATTGCTTTCTAGCAAAGAAAGAATCTGTGTGGACCGGTCGATGACAGGGGAGGGAAGGCCTGCGAGTTTGGCAACATGTATTCCGTAACTTTTATCGGTATCACCACGCACAATCTTGTGCAAGAACACAATGCCGTCGATCCCTTCTTTAACAGCCACGTTGTAATTGACAGCGCCAGGGAGCGTAGACTCTAACTTCGTCAGCTCCCAATAGTGCGTTGCAAAAAGCGTCTTTGCTTGCTTCGAAGGCGTTGTAAGCAGGTACTCCGCAACCGCCCACGCGATCGAAATACCGTCGTAAGTACTCGTTCCACGCCCGATCTCATCTAAGATCACCAAAGACTTAGATGTCGCATTATTCAAAATATTTGCCGTCTCCGTCATCTCCACCATAAAAGTTGACTGTCCTCGAGAGAGATCGTCGCTCGCACCAATTCTCGTAAACACCTTGTCTACAGCGCCCATGTGCACTTTTTTCGCAGGAACAAAAGAGCCCATCTGCGCCATGATCGCAATGAGTGCCACCTGGCGAATATACGTTGATTTACCCGCCATATTAGGGCCCGTAATGACAAAGAGCTGCTCAGCTCCATTATCCATCATCGCATCGTTAGGGATAAAAGAGTCTCCAACCAACGCCGCCTCAATTACCGGATGACGTCCGCCTTCAATGTGTAACTTCGTTCCCTCGTCAATAAGCGGTCGCACATAGCCGCGCTCTTTTGCAACGTTGCAAAGAGAGAGTAGTACGTCTACAAGCCCAATTGCTTGTGCGATCTGCTTGATCAACAAAGCGTGATCAGCAACTTGGCGTTTAAGTCCAGAAAAAAGCTCGCTCTCTAATGCGGAAATCTTATCTTCAGCTGAAAGCACTTTCGTCTCGTAATCTTTGAGCTCAGGGGAGATGAAACGCTCCGTATTCGCCAGAGTCTGTCTTCTTGCAAAACTATCGGGCATGTTCACAGCTTGCGCCTTGCTCACTTCAATATAGTAGCCAAATACCCGCGTAAACCCAACGCGTAATGTCTTGATGCCCGTGCTCTCTCTTAAATGCGCTTGATACTGCGCCAGCCACTCCTTGCTGTTATAGCAAATCGTTGTTAGCTCGTCGAGCTCGCTGTTAAAGCCTTTGCGAAACAGATTGCCGTCAGACACTTTCAGTGGTGGCTCATCGACAAGAGCAGAGGCGATCAAGCTCGCAATAGCAGAAGGGTCGTGAAGCAAACTCACTGCTTGCTGTAGGATCTCAGCTTGGCAAACAGAGAGTAAAGCGTGCACAGCAGGGATTTGCTCAAGAGAAAATCGGAGCGCAACAAGGTCCTTAGGGGAGGCGTATCCTGATGACACCTTCATGATCAATCGCTCCAAGTCGCGAACCCCTTTCAACTTCTCTTTAAGCTCTGAAGGTGCTCTTAAAAGCTCTTCAATGCCGTCTTGCCGCTTCGCAATTTTCGCAGAACAAAGTAGCGGTTGCTTGACCCATTGACGTATCAAACGGCCTCCCATCGGAGTACAACTCTGGTCCAATACATTGAGTAGAGTATTTTTACGGCTACCATCTTGCAAAGATTCTGTGAGCTCTAAGTTCTTTTGGGTAATCCGGTCGAGCGACATAAACTCCGCTGTCGTATAACTCTTCATATCACTGATCTGCTCAATGGGAAGACGGAGCTCGTCTTGGATATAGGCGAGTAAAGCACCGGAGGCAGCAACAGCCACAGACATGCCCTTCATGCCGTAGCCGTCCAGGCTGTGAACGGAGAAGTGGTTAATTAAAAAGTCGAAGCAGTTTTGATAGTCGAAATACCACGACTCTTGTGTATTATGGAGGAATGTGAAGCTGAGTTGTAACTCAGTAAAAAGCGCAGACTGCTTTTCTTTGAGTTTGTCGGAGGTAAGTAACTCTGTTGGGTGTAGTCTATAGAGCTCGTTCAAAAGCTCTCGCTCATCACTGAGCTCGATCGCACGGAAGTCTCCGGTTGTTAAATCAAGCACCGCAAGACCAAACGTGCCTTTACTCTCGTTGATAGCTACAAAGAAATTGTTGGTATTAGGCGGGAGTGATGAAGACTCAAGCAGTGTACCCGGAGTCACAACACGTACAACTTCTCGCCTGACAAGTCCCTTTGTAGCTTTAGCATCTTCCATTTGCTCCGCAACAGCCACGCGAAAACCCTTACCTACAAGACGATCAATGTAGTTGTCAATTGTATGCACCGGCACACCACTCATCGGTGTTCCTTGACGCTTCGTCAGTGTTAAGTCAAGCTCGCTTGCTAAAAGTTCCGCATCATGATAAAAAGCTTCGTAAAAATCGCCCATGCGAAAAAGTAAAATAGCGTTCTTTGCCGCCTTTTTACACGCATGCCATTGGGTCATCATCGGAGTTGTCTTAGTTGCTGCTGTTGTCATAATAGAGGTGCTCTTTGTTCGAAATGGGTAACCATTTAACAATAAACAGCTCTATCAATCAACAGTTAAATTGTATGAGGGTGTAACTAAATAGAACGCTATTTATTATAAACGCCTTTACCCTTGAGCATTATAATCAAGCGTCCTGCAACGGTCGCCCCTTCAACAAGACCGCCGAATGCAGCAATGAGTCGCTCTGTAAGAGTTTCTTGAGAAAGAACGGCAAGAGAGCAGATAAGAGTCTCGCTAACAGCTGCACTTCCCGTAATTAAGGTGCTACTGACATCTGAAGAAGTGGGTTTTCTATCCTTAAGATCATTGTCCTTTAGTGTGTTACGACCGGAAATTAAAATTAGAGCAGGCAGTGCAGATGTGACACCACGTACAACGACAGCTGTAGTAGAGTCGGAGAACAGCGGTTCTAGCATTTGATAAATCACTGCTGTTTTGGCAGCTAATGCAGCGAGTTCTTTCTTTTTTAATCCACTCTCTCTGGGTTCGTGACTGAAATATGACCTTGTAAAAGAGAATGTACTAATTGCTTTAGCTGCAGGGTATTGAATAGCGCCAATAAGTGATGACATGTTGGAAGCCTTGTTGTCGATTTAAGGGATATTCGGGGAAAAAACGTTTTTTCGAGCGTCCCTTATAATGAAGTCATCGCTTTTTGTCGCTCTAAAAGAGTTTTTAGTAGGGGAGTTGTAAGTGGAGGTTTTGAGAGCTTATTGAAAATCAAAATAGCACCCTTCTTTAGCAATGAAAATCACTTAAAATGTTCACTTGTAATTCCACCTAACTCATTACTTATTCTCTGGATTTGCAGCTTTTGGTTTATTCGCATGCTTCAAAAGAAGTTTCTTTAATTTGGGATCTCTTGAATAACTTTGTGGATCCACTTTCTCTTTTGGAACGAACAGGTCACGAGCCTCCTCGCTCGTTTTCTCATTCTCTTTTTTCTCTTTTTTCTTTTTTTTCTTGTCAGAGGGATTTTGTTGATGATTATTTCCACCTGAATTTGTTAATCTTCCTACCTCGCCGGACATATATAGCCTCCTTGGTATTTAACTTGACTCAAGGTATCGGCATCTTTAACAGAAAACTTAAATGAAAAAGATATGATTTCAGCTTTTGACCTCTTTTCAATCGGTATTGGACCCTCAAGCTCTCATACTGTTGGACCAATGAGAGCCGCTAAACGATTTTTAAACGTTCTCGAAGAGAAAACAATTCTTGAACAGACGGAAATAGTGAAGGTCGAACTCTTCGGTTCTCTAGCTCTAACAGGGATTGGACACTGTATCGACAGAGCGATTCTCCTAGGGCTCGAAGGGGAAACCCCAGAAGAATGCGATGCTTCGCAGATTCAAAAGAAAATAGACAAGATCCGAAAGAAAAAAAGCCTCTTTCTAAATGGAAAAAAACCGATTCATTTTGATGAAGCAGAACATCTTATCTTCTGTAAAGAAACCTTTCTGCCCTTTCATTCGAACGCCATGCAGCTCTCCGCTTTCAACGCGAATAACCAGCTCATTATTCGCAAAACCTATTACTCTGTGGGTGGAGGATTTGTTGTCGAGGAAAATGAAGAAAACGCATCATCGACAGCGAAAACAGCCGTTCCCTATCCTTTCTCAACAGGTAATGAACTCTTACAACTTTGCGCGGAACATCAAATCTCTATTGTAGAAATCGTTTGGGTAAATGAACTCACATGGCGCTCTGAAGAAGAAATTAAAGAAGGTATGCTCAATATTTGGCGCGTCATGCGAGACTGTATTGAGCGCGGTTGTCATACAGAAGGGGAGCTTCCCGGAGGCCTTAAGGTAAAACGACGCGCCACAAAAATTCACAAAAAACTCTCTACACACCTAGAAGATCCATCGGAAATCATGGACTGGATCAGCCTCTACGCTTTGGCCGTTAATGAAGAAAATGCAGCCGGTAGCCGCGTGGTTACAGCCCCTACAAACGGCGCAGCAGGTATCATTCCAGCTGTTATTAAATACTACGAACGCTTCGTTCCCTTTGCCTCAGAACAAGGCATCGTCACTTTTCTTCTTGTCGCCAGCGCCATTGGAATCCTTTTCAAAAAAGGCGCTTCTATTTCTGCTGCAGAAGTTGGATGCCAAGGCGAGGTCGGTGTAGCATGCTCCATGGCAGCAGCAGGACTAGCAGCAGTGCTCGGAGGTAGCCCAGAGCAAATTGAAAACGCCGCAGAAATAGGCATGGAACATAATCTAGGGCTCACTTGTGATCCGATCGGAGGCCTTGTTCAGATTCCTTGTATCGAACGGAACACGATGGGTGCTGTTCAAGCTGTGAACGCTGCCCGCTTAGCTCTGCACGGAGACGGGACACATAAAGTGTCTCTCGATCAAGTGATCGCAACAATGAAGCAAACCGGAAAAGATATGCAAAGCCACTACAAAGAGACCTCTCAAGGTGGCCTCGCTGTAAACGTAATAGAATGTTAGAAAAAAGGGATGACAAAATGATGACTCTAAGTCCATTGCAAGAAGCACGCACAAATTATAAAATACGCCTTCCCAAAACTCTAGAACAACTAGAGACACTCTCTTTGCAAAAAGGAGATAAAACAACTTCTGTTGCCGATACGGATCAATTAAAATCTCTCTTCCCACACACTTTTGGACAGCCCCTTCTCTCTTTTGTACAATCAGAAAAAAAAACACACAAGCCATTGAAAGTAGGCGTTGTACTTTCCGGTGGGCAAGCACCCGGAGGTCATAACGTTATTGCCGGTCTTTTCGACGCTCTACAACGTCTAAATTCCGCAAGCACTCTTTTTGGCTTCATCGAAGGCCCCAGTGGCATTGTCAACAACCAAACAAAGCAGATCACAGCAGAAAATCTTGATCCCTACCGTAACCAAGGTGGCTTTGATATCATAGGCTCCGGAAGAACGAAAATTGAAACAAAAGAACA
The DNA here is from genome assembly GCA_040264515.1 of Chlamydiales bacterium. Lineage (GTDB taxonomy): Bacteria > Chlamydiota > Chlamydiia > Chlamydiales > JBDQID01 > JBDQID01. The sequence goes on along the minus strand of JBDQID010000046.1, from coordinate 2,508 downwards.
GCTGAAGAATACAGCTAATACGGTCAGAGAACTAAACCTCGATGGATTAGTTGTTATCGGTGGTGATGACTCCAATACAAACGCAGCCCTCCTTGCAAACTTCTTTAAAGCCGAAGGGATCGGAACCTCTGTTGTCGGAGTCCCCAAAACTATCGATGGAGACCTGAAAAGTCCCGATATTGAAGTCTCATTTGGTTTCGATACCGCTTGTAAAGTGTACTCAGAGCTTATTGGAAATATTCTTCGAGACTGTATCTCAGCAAAAAAGTATTACCACTTTATCAAGCTAATGGGCAGGTCCGCATCACACATCACTCTAGAATGCGCTCTGCAAACTCATCCAAACATGACCCTTATTAGCGAAGAGGTCGCTAAGCACGCCAAAACTTTGCAACAAATTACAAACGAAATCTGTGATATGATCTGTACACGAGCAGAGCAAGGTAAGCTCTTCGGTGGTATCCTCGTACCAGAAGGGTTGATAGAATTTATCCCAGAGATGCAAGCACTCATTACAGAACTCAACGATCTACTCGCTCACAATAAATTACCCGTAACAGAACACCTCACAGATAACGCCCTAAAAACATTCACCTCTCTCCCAGAAAGCATTCAAGCACAACTTCTTGAAGATCGAGACCCCCATGGTAATGTCCAAGTATCTCGTATTGCAACAGAACAACTCTTAATTAAGACCGTAGAAAAAGAACTCAAACAACGCAATGTTACCTTTAAATTTAGTTCTCAGCATCACTTCTTAGGTTACGAAGGCCGCTCTGCCATGCCGTCGAACTTCGACTGCCACTACTGCTACGCATTAGGGCACGTTGCAGCGCTTCTTTTGAATTCTGAATTGAGTGGTTATATGGCTGCTGTACAAAATCTTGCACAACCCGTTGAGAGCTGGAAAATAGCGGGAATCCCTCTTACCATGATGATGAACATGGAGCAGCGTCACGGAGAGGCTAAGCCGGTAATCCAAAAATCTCTTGTCGATCTCGACGGAAAGCCATTTCAAGTTTTTCAATCACGTCGGGACTCCTGGAAAACTGATGATTCTTACCGCTATCCCGGTCCCATTCAGTTTTTTGGAGACCAAGCGTGCACCGACGCTACAAACATCACCCTCCAACACGAAAATACATCCAGTTAAGCTCAGACTCTGTTTTTTACAGGATAGATAGGATAAATAAAATATCATTGAAAAATGGTCCTGCCTATTCTGTAAAAAACAAGAATATTTAGTGCAGTGCCCCGTTAAGCCACTCCGCTGCCTCTTCAAACTTTTCTCGCTTCACAAACAAATAATCGACATCGACGAGAGGCAACGTACTCAAGATTGTGGAGTGCTCCAGGGCGCATTCGATGCCACCAGAACGATTTGATATAAAGAAGCGAGGCTTCTTTCCTGTCTTATTATCGACATCACGTCGAATAACTTCTGCTCCAAACTCCTCTAACGCCATCTTATACACATCCTCACCTCGTTGTCCGTTGTTCGGAGTGAAAAGCAGCTTATCATGTTGTCGCCGCAAGATACAACGCGCAGCACGATGGCTCGGATGGCCGTTATCTTTATCAGCCTTAATCATCTCCGCAATAATATCGCTGTCTGTCATCAGATGAAATTGATACAGCGGTGACGACTCATCGCGCACCAAAGGCTTTAAAAAATCCGCTAAATGCAGTGAATAAACTCTGCAAACAGAATGAAAATAAAGCTGCTTAAACATGAAATAGCGGGAGAGTAGCAGATCTTCTGCCGAACGCAACCCACCCTCTTCTATTCCAAGCTGGCCGTACGGAACAACTCGCAACGTATCGATAAGGCGATAATGATCAAAACGACCGTACGCAAGTCCTGAATAATGAGAATCTCTCAGGAGATAATCCATGCGGTCAACACCGAAAACATCGCCCGTAATGATCTCGGAGAGTATTCGCTGCCAATCGCTTAGCTCGGATTCAAAATGTTTCGGCCCTGTTGCTAATTTCGCAATATGCTCCGCTTTTGGAGCCAGTGGCATTCTTTGCCATATCTTTTGCATCTCAGGAGAATGAATAACATCAATGGTTAATGTTTCGTGATTGACATCCGAAGGCAGTAAGCTCTCTTCGAGAGCATGAGAAAATGGCACGTGCCCAATATCGTGGCAAAGAGCTGCCATACGTACAACTTCTCTCCAATACGGTAAAGATGCATTCTCAGGAAAAAAACGCTCACACCTCTTCAGACGATTATCCTTGGCTGTAATTACGTCAAAAGCGCGTCCGGCAAGCTCCATAACACCCAAAGAGTGTTCAAAACGCGAATGTGTAACTCCCGGGTAAACAAGATAGGCAAGCGCATTTTGACGAATATAACGCAAACGTTGTAAAGGCCAGGAATCTAATACAGCCTTTTCTTCATCACTAAACTTTATGAACGCATGAATGGGATCTTGAATTTTGTGCCACGGCATAAAAAAGGTGCTCCTAGGGAAGGTTGTGATGCCCAGACTACATTGT
>JBDQID010000045.1:0-8448 GCA_040264515.1 Chlamydiales bacterium | reverse complement strand
TTTTAGATGTTCAGTACCGTCTAACGCCTGTAACGAAGAAAAAATACTCGTATGAATCTATTTTAGCTCACGAAGATTTCCCACACGCGTTGCGATTTTTACAGCTTAGAAGCTTGGCGGATCACACACTTACTGATACGTATGCTCTTTGGGAGGTTCGTTATGCGGATTTCGTGAAGATCAACGGCTTTCCCCATAGACGCAAATCGTCTTCTCGTCGCCGTCGCCCTTCTACTCACTCACGTTCAAGGAGATCTTAAGGTGTCTGCAGTTATGTATTCAGTTGTTATCCCTGTGAAGGATGAAGAGGAGAACATACTACCTCTGATTGAAGAAATAGAGCCCGTTATGGAGGGCTTGAAAGCGCCGTGGGAGTTGATTTGTGTTGACGATGGATCAACGGATCGATCACTACAGCTTTTAAAGGATCTGAATAAGCCTTATCTACGCCTTGTTATTTTCACAAAAAACTTTGGTCAGACAAGTGCCTTTGATGCCGGTTTTAAGGCAGCAAAGGGTGAGTATGTTATTACTTTAGATGGTGATGGACAAAATGATCCAAATGATATTCCACGTCTTGCAGAGTTGATGGATAGCTGTGATTTGGCTTGTGGATGGCGTGTTAATCGCCGGGATTCTTGGACGAAAAAAATTATTTCTAAATGTGCGAATCTACTTCGTTCGCGTCTTTGTAAAGATGGCATTCACGATACAGGCTGTTCTTTGAAAGTGTATCGTCGCTCTTGTTTGCAGCAGATTAAGCTGTTTCACGGAATGCACCGATTTTTACCAGCTCTTTTTACTGTCGAGGGTTTTAGAGTAAGAGAACTTGCTGTGAATCACCGTGAGCGAGAAAGGGGAATTAGTAAGTACAACCTGTTCAATCGTTCGATTGCGCCGATTGTTGATATGTTTGCACTCATTTGGATGCGACGACGTTGTTTGCGTTATTCGGTTGAAAAAGAGCTGTGATGATCGACGCTTGGCGCTCGACACTCTACCCACTTGGTTTTGTTGCGATTGCTTTTTTCTCTTTGCGTTTTTTTGTTCAGTGGTTAGCTTCTGAGCGTCAGAAAAAAAGTTTTGTGCCTCCTGTTTTTTGGAAGCTCTCTCTAATAGGTAACTTATTACTCGCTCTGCACGCTTTGATACAGGTGCAGTATCACGTTTCTATCATCCAGGCATGTAGTGTGGTTCTTGCATGGCGCAATCTTAATTTATATCGCCCAGCGGCATCTCAGAGCTCTATCTATTGGGTTATTTTCTTTCTTTTTTTAGCCGCTTTACTTACAACATTGCTCTTTTTAGCTCAAGCGTTCCTTATTTGTGGTCATTTTGATTGGGTACGCACTCCTGTAATGCCTTGGAATGACTTGCCAGCGGAAAAGCTTTCGATTTGGTGGCATCTTTTAGGCAGTTCGGGTCTTGTTCTTTTTGCGAGTCGTTTTTGGATTCAGTGGATTCAGGCGGAGCGTTTTCAGAAGAGTGATTTGGGTGCTACTTTTTGGTGGATTAGTATTGCGGGTACGTTGATTTCTCTGATCTATTTTATTCGTCTTAATGACACAGTGCACATTGTCAGCTTTGGTTTGGCGCTGATTCCCTACATTCGAAATTTGCAGCTTTTGCGAAAAGAGAGAGTGGATTAATGGCTCGAGAGACATTATTTCTTTTTGCAGGAGAGGCAAGTGGTGATGAGCATGGGGGAAAGTTACTTGCAGCTTTGAAAAAGCAGCGTCCGAATTTGTATTGCGTGGGTGTTGGTGGTCCAAAGATGCGTGCGGAGGGCTTAGACTGTGTGATGAGAATGGAAGATTTTCAGGTCATGGGTTTTTCTGATGTGCTTTTATCGCTTCCGAGACTTTTTTTTTCTTTTAGGCGTATTAAACGTGCGATTTTAGAAGAGAGCCCGAAGGCTGTTTTGTTTATTGACTATCCGGGATTTAATCTAAGGATGGCAAAATCACTGCGTAAAGCTGGCTATAAGGGGAAATTGATTCATTATATTTGTCCTACAGTTTGGGCATGGAGGAAAGGGCGAAAAAAAGGAATGGTGGCAACATTGGACCTTCTTTTAACGATTTACCCCTTTGAGGTTGACTGTTTTTCTGGCACTTCTTTGTTGGTAAAGTATGTCGGGAATCCGCTCTTAAATACGATTGAGAGCTATGAGTACAGTGAAGAGTGGAAGAGTGAGGTTGGTATAGCAGGAAAGTATATTAGCCTTTTTCCAGGCTCTCGGATTTCGGAGATTCGCCATAACCTCCCCAAGCAGTTGAAGGCAATTGAGAAGCTTAGAGGTTTTGAGTTTGGACTCTCTGTTGTGAGGGAGTCTCAGATCCCTTTCATTGAAAAGCTGATTAAAGAGAGCTCTTTGAAGTTGGGTAAGGATATTTTTTTAGTCCCTAAGTTTTTTTCTTACGAGTTAATGAGAGATAGTTATGCAGCTATTGCGACTTCTGGAACTGTGACACTTGAGTTGGCTTTTCACTCCATTCCAACGGTTGTTGTTTATCATGTAACAACTCTTAATTATTTGATTGTGACATTTCTTTTTCGCCTCAATTTACCGCATTACTGTATTGTCAATATTTTGATGAATAAGACGGTTTTTCCAGAACTTATGCATAAAGACTTTTCAGAAGAGAAACTTTTCTATTATTTAAATGAACTGTGTAGTGATTCGAATAGGCACACAACTGTCGTAGAGCAGTGTAGCGAGCTTCGCAAGCAACTCTACGTTGAGGATGCGGCTTTGAATAGTGCAAGGGCGATCGGAGAGCAGCTTTCATGATAAAGGCTTTTTTGGCGCATTTGGCTCATCTTTTGATTCGTTTAATTTTGTTAACTTGTCGCATCGATATGCGAGGGGTTGAGGAGTATGTGCAAAGAGCAAAAGAGGAAGGTGGAATTCTTTTGTTGTGGCATAGTGGTCTTTTACTGACTCCGTATTTTTGTGGCTGTAAGACATCCGAGCTTTCATATGCAGCGGTGATTAGTAATAGTCGAGATGGAGATCTACTTGCGCTGATTGGAGACTCTTTTTCAAATGGAGAGGCACTGCGTGTTGCGCATGATTCGCGTTCAAAGGCGTTAAAGACAATCGTTAATACGTTAAAGAGTGGAAAAGTTGTGATTATTACTCCGGATGGGCCACAAGGACCGCCGTATCAGGTAAAGCCGGGGGTTGTTTTTGCAGCAACGATGGCAAAGAAAAAGGTATTTCCGTTTACTTGGAAGGCAAGCCGTTATTGGCAGCTTGGAACTTGGGATCAAATGCGAATTCCTAAACCGTTCTCACGTGTTACCATGACTGTGGGAGAGCCTTTGGAGCTTCCTTCTGGAAAAGAAAAAACACGAGAAGAGCTCTCCTCTCACCTTGAAGACGCCCTTAACGCACTCTAGTGCTGTGCCAAGATTGAATCTTAGGATATGAAGAAGTCGATTTTGACAAGGTATTAGAATAAAACAACGCATTATAATGCTTGGTTTGGATGTGGTAATTGAGCTCTTGAATTTTTCTGCGGTATAGGATAATAATTTTCTTAGTAAGAATTGAAATCCGATTGCGTGTGATTATGGATAGTGAGCTGAGTAAGATTTTGTATGTTGAAGATGATATGGATATTGCAGCTGTCTGTAAAATGACTCTGAAAAAATTGGGCGGATTTGAAGTATTGCATTGCGATAGTGGTTTTCTTGCGCTGGACTCTTTTGCGGATTTCTCTCCTCAGTTACTTCTCTTAGATATGATGATGCCTGAGATGGATGGAGAGGAGACTTTGCAGAAAATACGTGAGCTTCCAGGCGGAGAAGATATTCCTGCAATTTTTATTACGGCAAAGGCTCAAACTTACGAACAAGAGCAGTATACTTCCTTAAAAGGTGTGGTGGGAGTGATTGTCAAGCCGTTTAACCCGATGGAGCTGTGTACGATAGTTCGCAATCTATGGCAAAAGGCTTAAGGTTTTTCACAGGTGGGAAGGATAAAATAGAATTCGGATCCTTTGCCTTCTTCTGAGTTGAAAGACACGGTTCCTTTAAATTTATTGATGAGAGATTTTGTGATAAAGAGACCAAGTCCAGAGCCGCCTTTTTTACGGGTACTGGAGCTATCTGCTTGAGAGAATTTTTGAAAGATCTTCTTTTTAAAAGCTTCTGGGATGCCGGGCCCTTTATCGGCTACTGTGATTTTGATATTGTTTTGCCCATTCATTTGTAGAGATACTGTTACAGTTTCGTTTTCAGGTGAAAATTTAGCTGCATTGGATAAAAGGTTGCTTAAGGCTTGGATAAAGCGCTGTTTGTCTAGATTACTGTAGACGTCGTGTTTGCTTAGGTTTTGGAAGGAAAAATTTACTTTATGTTTGAGTGCGTATTGTTTGTTTTGCTCTAGGGTTTCTTCAATTAGCGAGGCAACTTTGATATGTTCAAGGTTTAAAGACATCTCTCCTGAGACTATTTTTTCCATGTCTAATATATCATTGACTAGATAGATAAGGCTCTCGCAGTTGCGACAGGCAAGATTCAAAATGGAACGGTTCTCTTCGTTAAGCTCCTCGTTAATGCTATGCTTAAGTAGGAAGAGGCTTCCTTGAATGGATGTAAGAGGAGTACGTAATTCGTGGTTTACAGTTGAGATGAATTCATTTTTCATATTTTCCATCCGTTTTCGTTCTGTGATATCACGGATGATGAAAATAGAGAGTATAGATTTTTCGTCTGTAACGCTACTGTGCGATAGTTCAATTGGGAAAGTATGGCCATCTTTTTGTCGACCTTCGAGTTCTTCTTGCTTGTATAGAGCGTTGGGAAAGTGAAGATTTGGAATAAGGAGTTTTATGTGTTTGTTGAGGACTTCTTTTTCTGTATAGGAAAATAGAGTAATACTTGCGGGATTAAAGCTTTTTATGAATCCATTTTCATCGATAGATATGATGCTATCGGCTGCAAAGTGTAAAATTGATCGTATGAAGTTTTCGCTTTTTCTTAATTTACTGGTTTTTTCATTAACTTTTTCTTTGATTATTTCGGTGCGTCCGGTTGTTGAGAGTATGAAGCCTGTGAGTAGGGAGGTGAATAGAAGGCCTCCAATTAAAACATACCACGACTGCCATTGGTTGTGGTGTAGAAAGAACTCTTGTGTGGGGCTGAAGTGCAAACTCCACTCTCTTCCTCCAACCCAAATGTTTTTTTTCCAGTGAAAAAATGAAGGTTCTATAGCGCCTTTGACGTAGATTATTTTGTCTTCTTCTGGAGCTTTGAGATCAGTAAGAGTTAAAAAAAACATATGATTCTGTTTGCTGTTTTCTCCTAGAACTGTATCGATCAGCTCTTTGATTCTAAAAGCGCCTAGGGCGAATCCTTTTAATTTTTTTGTTGTAGAGTAAATGGGTTCAAAGATAAGGAATCCAGGCTGGGACTGTTTTTCTTGTATTAGGCGAATTGGGGCTGTAGCGACTTGTGTTTGTTTTTCTTTTGCTTGATTGAGAGCTTTTAGTCGTATTGGATTAGAAGCGAGATCAAAGCCAAGAGCTTGAGAGTTTCTGGAATATGGCTCTACATAAAAGATTGGGAAGTATTCGTTACGCTTTTCGACAGGAACTCTTTTATTATCGATTTTTTCGTTAATTTGGAATGTTGTAAATCCGTCTTTATGGGCTAGACTTTCGAATTTTGTTTTTTCAGAGAATGGCACTCTTGGAATCCATTCAAGGGCTAGTACGCCTTTGTGGTTCTTTAGAGTGTGTTGGGTGAATAATTGAAATTCTTGACGATCAATGAAGTTAGAGGCGTCGTAGAAGCTTTTGATTGATTTTAGTATGTTTTGAGTTGTTTGAAAGTGTTGTTCTATTTTTTCAAATTTTGTTGAAACGATGTTTTCAAAAAGATGTCTAAGATGAAGCTCTTCTGATTGACGGGTGTTGACAAAGAGTAGTAAGACTGCGCTTGAGAGTAGGATAAAGGGGAATGTAATACTGGCTTTGCGTTGTTGGGAGATAAAGCTGTTTGATAGGATAATAGAGAGGGGGAGTATAAGCATTGACCCGATGGAGTCTCCGGCCCACCAAGTAAATGCAGTTTGAAAGAGACTGTCTTGTGGGATGATGCCAACATAAACTAGGGATAGTGGCCCGAGGAGTCCATTCACAAGGCACGGTATGGGTCCTCCAAGAATAAGAATAGAAAAAATATCATTTTCTTTTTCTAAGCTTGTTGAAAGGGTTACAACGCGTGATAGTAGCCATGTACACGTGAGGGCTTGGAGTGTTGCTCCCATGGCTATGAGTGAGGCAGCTTCCCAGTGAGGTTCATTGCCACTGGCGAATAGATTAGTGATGAGCGAACCGAAAAATACAGCGGGTAGGTAGTTGTAGCCCCATAGAACAATGGCGGCAGATGCAATACCTGCGGACGGCCAGATGGGGGCGGAGTAACCTGGGGGGATTGCTAGGAGTAGAGAGAGTTTGCCTAGAAGAAAGTAGGAAATGGTCAAAAAGATAAGGCGGGAGATGTATTTCATGATCTCGAATCTTTGTATTAGATTTCATCTACCCATCTTGTATCAAAGATAAATATTAAAGAGCGAGATAGTTGTTGTAGAGAAAAGAAGAGTGGACTTTTTTTAAAAAGAATTTTAAAATGGTACCCTTTTAAATAGAGAGGATTACCGTGAATAAGCCCGAATACCAGACCCAAGAAGAATTTATTAATCGTTCTAGAAAATTAGAAGAGCTAAGAGAGCTCGGCATCGAGCCTTATCCTCACAAATTTGATCCTACGCATAAAACTCAAGACATTCATAGCCGCTATACTGAGACGGATGTTGGAGATAGTACAGTTGCTGAGGCGGGAAAGAGTGACGAGGTGGTCCTTGCTGGGCGCATGGTGCTTTTTCGTGCGATGGGAAAGAACGCATTTGCCCAGATTCAAGACGAAACAGGCCGACTTCAGATCATGTTCAACCGCGATAATACGCGCGTAGAGGGATATGAGCCTGAAAATGCACCGATGAAACAGCCTCCATCTCACATCAAAGTCATTGAAAAACGCATCGATCTCGGTGATATCGTAGGTGTTGTAGGAAACGTTTTCCGAACGGGAAAAGGAGAGCTTACGGTTTATGTCAAAAGGGTGGTACTTCTTTGTAAGACTTTGCTACCACTTCCTGATAAACATTCGGGCCTTCAAGATACTGAAGTGCGTTATAGAAAGCGGTGGTTGGATCTTATTTCTAATCCGGAAGTGACCAACACTTTTATGCAGCGTAGTCGCATCATGCAAATCATTAGGCAACATTGCGACGAGCAGCAGTTTTTGGAAGTAGAGACTCCGATTCTTCAGAACTTATACGGAGGTGCTGCTGCAAGACCTTTTAAGACTAATTTCCACGCTCTAGACGATCAGCAGATGTATCTGCGTATCTCTTTGGAGATCGCTTTGAAGAAGCTGCTTGTTGGTGGGCTGCCTCGTGTTTACGAGATGGGAAAAGTTTTCAGAAATGAAAGTATTGATCGAAACCATAATCCAGAGTTTACACTGCTCGAGGCGTATGCTGCGTATTGGGATTACAACGATATGATGACTTTTGTGGAGACGCTTTTTGAAAAGATCGCCTTAGCGCTTTATGGAAAGACGGAGATTCCTTTTGGTGAGGGGCAGAGTGTGGAGATGAAAGCTCCGTGGCCACGCCTTACGATGAAGGATAGTTTAAGAAAGTTCGCAGCGCTTGATGTTGATAAGATGAGTGAAGATGAGATGCGCAAGGTTGTTAGAGATTGTGGTCGTGTGGATGAAAAAACGTTAAAGTCAGCATCGCGCGGAGAGCTTATTTTCTTTCTTTTCGAAGAGAGAGTCGAGCATTTACTGCTTCAGCCTCACCACATCACAGATCATCCAATCGAGACGACACCACTTTGTAAGCCGCATCGTGATCCTCAAGAGCGTGAGAAGGGAATGATTGAGCGTTTTGAGAGTTTTATTATGGGACAAGAGATCTGTAATGCATACTCAGAGCTCAACGATCCGATTATTCAGCGTCAGCTTTTAGAAGGTCAAGCTGCAAAACTTGCTGATGGTGATGACGAGGCGAACCCTCTCGATGAAGAGTTTATCGAAGCTGTTTGCCAAGGGATGCCTCCTGCAGGTGGCATTGGCATTGGCATCGATCGTCTTGTGATGCTGTTTACAAATAGCCCTTCGATCCGAGACGTACTCTACTTCCCCTTTATGAAGGCGCAAGCGGAGACGGAAAAAGTAGTCAACAGCAAGGAAGTTAAACTGCCCTCTAAGGTGTAATAAGATGACGGTGAAGCGCTACCGAAGTATTAGCCGTTTTTCTTCTTCTAGAACTCAAAGAGCCTCGACTGAAAAACTGTTTTTTCAAGTGAAAACAGATGAAGCGGAGCGAGCTTTTTTAGAAGTGATTAATGAAAAAGGAGAGGTGAT
>JBDQID010000044.1:0-8466 GCA_040264515.1 Chlamydiales bacterium | reverse complement strand
CCAAACAATTGTCATTGGATTAATAACAGCTAGAAGAAAACCAACGAGTAGTGCATTTTTATCATTGGACGGCTCCGAAGAGAGTAAAGAGTTCCCCGAAAAAGCTGTTTTAATGCTTTCAATCCCTAAAAAAGTAAGAACAGACGCTCCGAACAGTAAAATCGTTATTCTGACATAAGGATTCATCATGAAGGGTGCTAATCCAAAATAGGTTAAAAAAAGATAGACACTGTCTCCGAAAGCAGCTCCAATACAAACAGGGAAGGCTGCAAAGAAGCCTCTTTGAAGACCTCGTCGAATTACTTCAATGCTAACGGGACCAACAGGCGCTGCTAATGAAATACCCAAGAAAATATTATAAAGTAATGTATTCAAAATAAAACCACGTGTTATCTATCAAAATAGCAGTCTATATAACAATGAAACCAGAGTCAACATATTAGTTAGACTCATCCTAGAAATCGTACTATTTATAAATTAAAATACTCTTCTCCCGAACCATTAAATCTTGAGCACTATTTCATAGTAATCCCCAGAATAAAAACCCCCTTTTTTAAGAAGGTTTAAAACTATACCAAGAGTGGCCATAAGTTTAGATTTCTGGCCACTCTTGGCATACTTGAAATTTTGAATTGACGACAAAACGAACACGCTCTTATAGTCCACAATTCTTTAAACTTAAAAAGAGACCGCTATGACACTTACCGCATCCATTCCATATTTAGATTTGAGTATTAAAGATTCCAAACGACGAAAAGAACTACTTGATGCAGTAGATAGAGTTCTCTCCCATGGAAGAGTTATCCTAGGTCCTGAAGTTAAAGAATTTGAAGAGAAAGTTGCTGCCTACTCTCAAACTAAATACGCCCTTGGTGTCAATTCAGGAACTGACGCACTCTACCTTGCGCTACGCTGTTTGGATATCGGTCCAGGAGACGAAGTAATCACAACTCCACTCTCGTGGATTGCCACCTGTAATGCCATCACGCTCACTGGAGCCACACCTGTTTTTATAGACATCGAAAAAGACCTCAACCTAAACCCTGACCTTATTCAAAGCGCTATTACTCCCCGGACCAAAGCAGTACTCCCCGTGCACTATACAGGGCAGCCGTGCCGCATTAATGAAATTTTGAAAATTGCTCAAAAAAACAACCTATATCTCATCGAAGATGCAGCTCAAGCATTTGGCTCTCACCACAAAGGTAAGATGGCTGGCTCTTTTGGTCATATCAGCTGCTTTAGTATGAATCCAATGAAAGTCTTTAGTAGCTACGGAGAAGCTGGTGCTGTTGTAACCAATAACCTTAAATTCCATCAAAAGCTCGAATCACTACGCTACGCAGGTACCATTAATAAAGAGGACTGTCACTACCCAAGCTTAAATGGAAGAATCGATACCATCCAAGCTGCAATGATGCTTGTAAACTTGCGTTATTTAGAAGAAAAAATTGAGTGCCGACGAAGAGTTGCGCAGTGGTACCTTAGCGGCCTTAAAGACGTTGTTACGCTTCCCGAAGAAAGCCCCGGAAACTTCCATACCTATTACTCCTATACTATTGTGACACCGCAAAGAGATGAGCTAAAGCAATACCTTACAAGCAAGGGAATCGAAACTAAAATTCAACATCCGATTCTGATGCCACACCATACAGCGTATAAATCCCTATACAACTCTCACCTACCCCAAGCTGAACGCCTTGTTAAAGAAATCTTATGCCTACCAAACCATGAAGAGCTATCAAAAGAAGATGTTAGCTTCATTATCGATACTATAAAGGACTTCTTTTCATGAAAAACGAACTCTCACTCTCCGTTACAGAATTTAACGAAGAGGTTCTCTACAGTAACGAACGCGTGACCAAAGTAACAACTGCAGACATAACAGTTCTTAAAAAAATAGCATCGCAAAACCGAAGAAATCGAGTGCGCTTATGCACACACAAAAATGCAGAATCGAATGCACATGACATGCTAATTGTTCACGGAAAAGAGGCGTATGTTCGTCCTCACTTACATATCAGTCGGGATGAATCCTTTCATGTGATCGAAGGCGAGCTCTTCATTGTTATATTTTATTCCTCTGGTGATATTGAAGAAGTGATTAAAATGAAAGAGTACGGCTCTGAGCACTCTTTTTATTACCGCGTTCCCCAAGGAGTCTATCACAGTGTGATTCCGCTATCTGATACAGTTGTATTCCATGAAGCAACAAGCGGTCCCTTTAATCCTCTCGATACAAACTTCCCTGTATGGGCTCCATCAGAGCAAGAACACGAAGCGTGTGCATCTTATCAAAAGCTCTTAGAAAAACAGGTCACGGAGAAAATCAATGAACTGCCCCTTATGTGCACACAATAGCATTCAGCAAATCGAAGTTGCAGCTCCCTTCTTTAGGCATCTAGAATTTGCAACAACAAAAAAATCCGGAACAATTGGGCAATGTGAGCACTGTTCTATTCTCTTCCAAATAACAAATGTAAACGAAGAGTCTGAGATTAAAAAAGAGTTTGAAAGCGCAGCGTATTCACAAAGCTCTCAAACAGCACAAAAAATTAAATTTAACGAAAAAAGCGAGCCTAAAACACGCTCTTATCTGCAAGCTGAGCTCCTCTCTTCTAAACTAAGCTCAAAAAGGCCTTCCATCTTAGATATCGGCTGCTTTGACGGAGCGCTTCTTATTGAATTTCGGCATCGCTTTAAAGAAGCTAAGCTACACGCCTTTGATATTAGTCGTCATCTAAGCAAACAAACGGAAGTTGAGTACCAAATTCAATACTGGACCGAAGAGCTCGAAAAAATCCAAGGTCAATTCGATCTCATCACCATCTCTCACACTTTAACCTTCATCAAAAATCTCCCCGCTCTTTTTAAGCATATCGAAAGAGTTCTAAAGCCTAAGGGTCTTCTTTTTATTCAAGTTCCCAATATCACAAAAAACCCCTGTTTTCTTTTGATGAGCGATCAATACTATCCAATGACTCCACAAACAGTCCAAAATCTTTGCAGCCACTTTAATTTTAATTTCCAAGAATTAAACTGCAGCTGGTTTAGCCGTGACATTGTAGGAATTGCAAAAAAGAATACTCTTTTAAGACGTCCGAAATTAAAAAAAGAGAACAGCATTCATGTAACACTACGCAAAATTGAAACAATGAAACAGAAAATCCAAGCAATCGATTCATCCCAAAATATCTCTGTTCTTGGAACTGCAATAAACGCAGCCTTCGTCGATACACTCCTCCCTAACGGGGTGCACCGGTTTATAGATGAGAATCCAAAACAGGAAGGGCACTCTTTTAGGGGAAAGGAAATTATCCATCCAAACTCCCTATCAGCAGAGGAGAGCGTCATTATTCCCTACGGAGAATTCAGCAGCCAAATCCAGAAGCGTATTCAAAGCAGCTATCACGGTAAATTCAGTTGCATATAAGTTTATTTTTCTATTAAGCTTTTTCAACTTCAACCCAACGCACAATTGCCACTATGCTCTCAACTTCTACTTCATCCAAACCTGCCATAGAAGGCGGCTCTCAAATTCGAGACTCTTTTTTACCTTTTGCTCTTCCTAGTATTGGGGAAGAAGAAAAAAAAGAAGTTTTAAAGGTTATGGACTCCGGCTGGCTTACCTACGGGCCACACAGTCAACATTTTGAGTCTCTTTTTGCCAAAACTGTCAATACCTCTTACGCCATCGGTCTTAACTCATGTACAGCAGCTCTTCACCTTGGCCTTGTAAGCAATCAGATCGGTAAAGGGTGCGAGGTTATTACCACGCCTATTACCTTTGCCGCCACCGCAAATGTTATCTTCCATGTTGGAGCAAAGCCTGTCTTCGTTGATGTCGATCCACGGACTCTAAATCTCGATGTAAATGAGATCGAAAAGAAAATAACAGCTCGAACAAAAGCAATTATCCCTGTCCACTTAGCCGGGCGCCCCTGCCCCATGGATGAGATTATTGAAATTGCAAAACGCCATAATCTCGTTGTTATAGAAGATGCAGCTCATGCTATCGGCTCAAGCTACAAGAACCAACCCATTGGCTCCTTAGACACTCTAGCCTGCTTTTCATTCTATCCCACAAAAAATATCACTGCTGCTGAAGGTGGCTTTATCACCACAAAAGATGAAGCCACAGCAAAAAACTTGCGCATGCTTTCTCTTCACGGAATGAATCGCAACGCATGGACACGGCACCACTCTCTTTCTAAAGAGCTACACTGGCAAACTTTTGTTCCTGGATATAAATATAATATGACCGATATCCAAGCTGCCATTGGAATTGTACAATTAGAAAAACTCTTGGGATTTAAACAACGCCGAGAAGATATCGTAAACCGATATAACACGGCCTTTTCGACTCTCCCACAACTACAACTGCCTCCTCCAGCAGAGCCTTACAACGACCTGTGTTGGCACCTCTACATCTTCCAAATAGAAGAAGATACGCTATCTAGTACACGAGACGAGTTTGCTCAAGCTCTTAAAAAAGAAAACATCGGAATAGTCTTCCACTTTACCGCCCTGCACCTCCATCCTTTTTTCAAAGAAGAGCTCCAAATCCCAGAAGAGGATCTTCCCAATGCAACAAGAGCGTCCTCAAGACTGCTCTCGCTACCACTCTACCCTGCCATGACTGACAATGATATCGAAGATGTTATTGCTGCAGTAGAAAAAATTACAAAACATTATTCAAGATAAAGCAAGATATAACGTTATGACTCTCCACATTATTGCACTTTTATTTTTAATGACTTTTGCCAATCAAATCGATGCATGTACCGCATTTTCTATATTTGATGGGGAAAAAAATATGGTTGGAAAAAACTACGACTACATCTATGAAAAAGGCTTCATGGCAGTTAACAAGCGTAACATGCGTAAACAAGCTGCATGCGTTGTCCCTATAAAGAACCCCGCGCGTTGGACATCCCACTATGGCAGCGTTACCTTCAATCAGTATGGCAGAGATTTCCCTGTTGGAGGAATGAACGAGGCTGGACTTGTCGCCGAAGTATTATGGATCGACGACTCTCAGCTCCCCGCTTTCAATGAAGAAGGAGCACCTCTTTTAGATGAAGGACAGTGGATCCAGTATATGCTTGATCAATATGGATCTGTTGAAGAAGTTGTTGCGCACGCACATGATATCCAAATTTTCACTCGAGGCTTCTCTCAGCTTCACTACTTCCTATCCGATAGCAGCGGCAACTCCGCAGTTATCG
The DNA here is from genome assembly GCA_040264515.1 of Chlamydiales bacterium. GTDB lineage: Bacteria > Chlamydiota > Chlamydiia > Chlamydiales > JBDQID01 > JBDQID01. The sequence continues at coordinate 3,238 of JBDQID010000044.1, read as the reverse complement.
AATATATTAACGGTGAATTAGTCATACACGATAGCTCCAAATTCGATGTGTATGGCATCACCAATAGCTCATATACACAATCCATGAGCTACGCTCTATCATATGATGATAGCTCATATGAAGATACCTCTATTCATATCGGCAACTCATTTCAATATAACTCTCTGCAACGATTTGTCTACCTATCGGACATGTTAAATTATTTTCGAAAAGCAACAACTAAGAACACTTTTAACATCTTAAATAAAGTTACACAGCGAAAATTCACTCTCTGGCAAATCGCCTATGAAACAGATTCTCGTCGTATCCACTTTGTAAACCGTAAAGGTGACAACTCAACCACACACATCGTAAAGTTCGCAACGCTCGATTTTTCCAATAAAACCCCTGCTATGATAATGGATCTCACAGGAGATATCACAGGTGAATTTACAGGAGAGTTCGTACCCTACAAGCGTGAACACAACAGACGTTCCTTGGAAATCTTCAATGAAATCCTCAAACAGTGGCTCAACCTCGCTCTTCCAGATGAAGAGGTCAACTACCTAACTGACTATCCCGATACCGCCGAGAAGCTCCCTGAAGGAAAAGAGAGCCGTCAGGCTGCATAAGCTCCGTCTACTCTGAAGTTTGGCACTTTTTTTGTGCCTATAACAGCTCGGTTTCGAATTCAGACAGACGATGAGTTTACTTAAGAGCATGGTAGTGGTCGCACCTCTCTTTAGCCTAGCACTTTAGTGCTGGGATAGGATAATAAAAACATTGTGTCACGATAGTGACACCTCTCTTCCCCTTTGACTTTGAGATCCTGAGAAATACCACTACCGTGGCATAGATTGTTTTTTATCCTGTCCCAGCACTAAAGTGCTGGGCTAAAAAGAGAAACGACCACTACCGTGGTCTAAAAACTATTCCCATAAACGATTTAACATCGATCGATTAGAGCACATGTACGACAACAGCGTAAGAAATCACATGAGCTTTGGTTTATTTAATCTACACCCCTTGCCGCGCCACACTGTTCTTATTATCCCGTCCCAGCACTAAAGTGCTGGGCTAAAGAGAGAAGCAACCACTACCGTGGTCTAAATAAAGTTATCACCTGAACAAATTTGATCTTAAACAATGACAGACATAAAAAAGTGCCAAACTTCAGCATAGACTCCGTCTACTGCTCTGTCCTAAAAATTCTTTGGATAGAGCAGTAGGCTGTTAGATATCGCTACTTTGTTGCAACTACACCAATATATTTAAAAAGGTGGCGAGAAAGTGGTAACGCTCTTTTAAGCATATGGTCCATAACCTCCGCCTGATGCATACGGTCCTCTCGGGCGTACTCCTCGTCGTTAACAAGCTCTCTCTGTCCTAAAAACCAGTGGTAGCACAGATTAACTTCTCTGAATCCAATAGACTTAAAAATAGCTCTGATCTCTTCTTCTCTAAAGCCACCTTTAACATTCTTTCCGTACTCAGCTTGATTAAAAGTTTCTTTTGAAACATTGAAATTCTTTGCAACATCCTCATCTTTATAAGTAACCATTTCGATCTCTCTTTTCACCATCGGGTCATAATTACCTTCTCTTTGAAGACTGTTTAGCGCATCCCAAAAGTAAAAATTAGGATCAAGATCACTATAGAACTTACCACCTACCCTTAAAGCTTCATAAGCTGTATTGATCGTCGGTCTTATATCATAAAGATGATGAAGAAAAGAGTATCCTGTCACTAGATCGTAAGACTCTTTTTCAGCCTCAAACGTGCCCGTATCATGACAGAAAAGACGAATTTGAGCTGCAGTATTCCGTACAATTTTATCTAACATCGCTTGTGTAACATCTACACCATCGATTGCTTTAAGATATTTCTTAGCAATATTAATGATGAACCCTGTTCCACATCCTAAATCTAAGAGGCGCTCTGCTTTCGTCTGCTCAATCAGCTGCACGAGCATCATTTCCACTCTTAAGATATTCTCCGAAGAAAAATGAGGTTCTTTATTATAAACATCTGCCATTTGAGTGTGTAATGAGATATTTGCATCAATAACATCTTGAGTCTTCTCTAAAACGGGCATAACTATTCAACCTTTTGTTTAAATTTTCTTTTTCCAGGTGGCACGTAATATTCGTCATAAGAGGCAGGAATCTGAGTAAAAAAACCCAATTTTTGCTGAGCACTCTCCGATAAAGAAGTAATATCTACATTCGCCATTACCCGGGGTATATCCATTCTTTGTTTCATCCAAGGACGGCACATATTAATCGTTAAGGCGTGCCGCCAATGATTCGTTTTATTTGGAGCTCCCATGTGCCATACTCGAGCATTAAAATAAATTGCAGAGCCTGCTTTTGCTGTAATCTGCCTTGCATTCTTAAAAAATTCTTCTTCCGATGGTGGTTCGAGACGCTCTTGAGAACGTGGAAGCATCCACGTAGCTCCATTCTCCGTATTAAAATCATCCAGTAAAGCAATCCCACCCATATTGGTTATATAACCTGGAATAACCCTTGGGCAGTCCACGTGAATTCTATGTGAATAATTAACAGCACCCGGTGGCATTGAAGAAGACGTGTAGCCATAAACAATACAACCCTCACCTAGAATAGCTTCAAATGGCTTTATAAACGGTTCTATATTAAATATATCTGTAAAAGCACCGCCATAAAGAGAGCAGAGTAGCACCATTCCATAATCTTGATACTCTTTTGTTCCATGATAAGACTCTTCTTTATCAATCGCCTTTTTGAGCTCAAGTCGCGCTCTTTTTACCATTTCAGTAGAAAGAGCATTTTCTACAACAGAAAAACCCTCTACCTCAATCTCTTCAATAAACTTCTTTTCGTCTAACATTATTTTTTCCACTCCTCAGATAAGAGGCTATAAACAACATGATCTATAAACTGCCCATTCAACCACTCGTTTGCTCTTAAAACACCTTCAAGCTGGAAGCCTAGACTCTCTGCTACGGCTCGAGATGAACGATTTTCCACCGCACTGTATATTGCAAGACGTTTTAAATACAAAGTTCTAAATGCAAGTTTGCAAATCCCTTTCAAAGAACGTTTCACAATACCCGTTCTTTCATACTCTTCACCAATCCAATAAGAGAGTGAGCCACTGCGATTACGCTTATCAATATTCCTTATACTAACACTACCACAGAGAGTCTCCGCAGACCAAATCCCCATAACAAGAGCGCATCCGCTACTGAATTTCTTTTCCGACAACGCAATAAAAT
>JBDQID010000043.1:0-8480 GCA_040264515.1 Chlamydiales bacterium | reverse complement strand
CAGCTAGAGGCTTGGATATTAGTGGTGTCTCCCATATATTTGTCTTCGCAATGTCGCGAGAAGCCGATGTCTATGTACACCGCTCTGGCCGTACTGGACGCTTTGGTGAAAAAGGACACGCCATCTCTCTTGTCACAGGTCGAGATATGAAAACTATTGCAGGAATTGGACGTCGCATCGGCCACGAAAACATGCAGTGGGAAGGGAAAAAACCTCCTAAGTCAGATCAAAGACGCCCATTTAAGCCAAGACCCAAATCTAACTCAAGACCCAAGCCAAGAAACAACAACAAATAACGTTGTTGCTTTTGAAAGTTCGAGATTTCCCAAATATTTTCAACGCAAAGGCGCAAAGAAAAGTTTTAGGTTTTAAGATGTAACCTAAGACTTTTCTTTGCGCCTTTGCGTTGAAAATATTTGGGAACTCTCAAACGCTACTGTTCGATAAGCGCTTTGATCTCTCTTAGAAGAGCGGTTGCTTTTTTATCGCAAGTTGTAATGCCTTCTTCTACTGTTGAGAACTCTTTTACTTGCGTACCAACGTAAACCTTGACCTTGGGCTCCGTTCCTGATGGACGAATCGCAAGCTTACTGCCGTCGTCGAGCCAGAATAGAAGCACATTCGAAGTTGGAAGTGTTAAAGGCGTTTTTTCCCCTGTTAGCAGGTCGAGCTTTATCGAGGCTTGGTAGTCTTCGAGAGTAAGAACGGATTTGTCTAGAATCTTTCTTGGTGGAGACTCTCTTAAGCCATGCATCATCTGCTGCATCTTATCCCGACTCTCTTTGCCCTCAGGGAAGTTAATGGAAAGAAGGTCTTCCTTGAAAACACCAAAGCGAGAATAGATTTCAAAAAGAGTATCAACGAGCGTTTTGTTTTGTTTTTTGGCGTGCAAAGCAGCCTCTGCAATGAGCGCACAAGAAATGGCAGCATCCTTGTCTCTTGCATGAGTCCCAAGAAGATAGCCATATGACTCTTCTCCACCAAATAAATAATGATACCCATCACTCTGCTCTTCCCAAGAACGGATCATTTCAGCAATATATTTAAACCCTGTCAACACATCGAAGCATGGCTTATTGAACCCTTTTGCAATTTCACGAAAGAGCTCGGATGTAACAATCGTTTTAATGAAAGCACCGTTTTCAGGCATTGCGTTTTGCGAAGTTAGTGCCTCGCAGATGTGATACAAGCAGATACATGCGATCTGATTACCGTTGAAATAGTAGGGTGCTCCATTGTGTAAAACGATAGCGCCAACTCTGTCGGTATCTGGATCCGTACCTAAAAGAAGATTGCCATTTGTTTCTTGAAGCTTCTTTACACCAAGTTCCATCGCAGCTGCATCTTCTGGATTCGGCTGCTTAACGGTTGGGAAATCCCCATCAGGTTCAAGTTGCTCTTCGACAGATGTGATATTTGTAAATCCCCACTTCTTTAGAATCGAAGGGACAACTGTAGAACCTGTTCCATGGAGGTTCGTATAGACAATCTTTAAAGAGCTTCCAAACTCGCAGTTTTCTTTTGGATAGTGTTGTAAAGAGTTTGTTGCTTGTAAATAAGCTTTGTCGATTTCACTGCCCACAAGTTCAATTAGTTGATGTGGGAAAGAGGATATTTTCACACGAGATGGGTCTTGGATGCTGTTTGCTTCTTTGACAATGCCTCTGTCATGCGGAGGAAGTACTTGGGCACCATCGTCCCAGTATACTTTGTAGCCGTTGTATTCAGGAGGGTTGTGTGATGCAGTTACAACAATTGCAGCATTACACTTTTTATAGCGGCAACCAAAAGAGACAAGGGGCGTAGAGCGAAGCTCTTCGAACAAATAAACCTTAATACCGTTTGCCGCAAGAACGCGTGCTGTCTCTTTTGCAAAAAAAGGGGAGTTATGCCTCGAATCAAAACCAATAATAACCGAAGGATTTGTGGTGACTTGGCGGTTGAGGTAGTTAGCAAGCCCTTGTGTCGCTGCACGAATGGTGTATTTGTTCATCCGATTCGTTCCCACACCCATCACTCCACGTAGTCCACCTGTACCAAAAGCAAGCTTTGTGTAAAATGCGTCTGTGAGTTCTTGTGGATTTTGATCTAAGAGGCGTTGAATTTCATCTTTAGTCTCTTGGTCAAATTGACCCTCGAGCCAGTTGTCTACATTTTTTTTTGTCTCAGCGTCTAGGTGGTGTTTGCTTTCAAGTGCCATCAGCTTAATTTAACCTCTAAGAGTGAAGATTCTTTTCAATTTCAACGAGAGGTATAACAGGGTTATCTTCCCTTATCCCTTCGCATTCCCTTGCAGCATCTTCCCAAGTCTCTTTAGATTTTATAATTTCAGGCCAAAAGGGATAGGTACGGCATTGAACAGGACGGGCAGAGTAAAGAATACACGCATTATCCCGCAAGAAAACACAGTCATATGTTTTCTTTTTCTCTATTAAAGACCACTTTCCATGGACACGCCTTAAATATTTTTTAGTACACTCTTTGAATGTAATTTTTAAGTGCGATGCAATAGCTTCGATCTCTTCGTCAGATACCCAAACATAACCCGGGGATCCCGTGCAACATTTACCGCAACCTGTGCAGGAAAAAGAAAGCCCTTCTTTATACCAGGGAGCGCTTTCAGTATTAATTACTTTTAGTGGATTAGTCATTGCTCAATAATTTAGTAACGAGTATGGTTTCTAACGTTCTTTGTTTTTAACGATCTCTCGAACACCCGCAGCAATAAAAAGTAAGAGAAAGACGGAACAGATGATACCCACAACTGCTGCTTCGAGACCGATATTTGCCAAAAGATTGACCATTAGAGACACCTCTTGAATTGAAAAGTTTTAAAGATAGGGGAATTTTCCCCGTTTGTCAACATATTCGAAACCCTATATCCCAGGGGACGTAATGGATAAACCAAACCAAACCGGAAAAGGACCACGCAAATTCATTAGTATCTACTGGTCCTGTTGTCATCGATATTCGAGAATATACAAAAGCAAGGATGGAACACAGTATAGCGGTTATTGCCCCAAATGCCATAGCTACCTTACAGTTCCCGTTGGTGAAGGTGGAACAAACCAACGAATGTTTAAAACCAAATAAATCCTCTTATAAAGAATAGTATAACTATGAAGAAGCAAAGAGAGCATTGGAGCTCAAGTTTTGGCTTTATTATGGCAGCTGCTGGAGCTGCTATTGGCCTGGGAACTCTTTGGATGTTTCCTTACCTAACCGGTCAAAATGGTGGAGGCCTCTTTGTCCTTATCTACCTTTTCGCCATGTTTTTTGTTGGCTTTCCCATCTTTATAGCGGAACTCGTCTTGGGAAGGGCAGCTCAAAGAGCACCTGTTGGTATCTTTGCATCTCTTTCCAAAGATTCAGCCGGATGGAAAATGGTCGGTTGGCTGAGTGTTTTAGGGGCCCTTTTTATAATGTCTTATTACAGTGTTGTTGCCGGCTGGGGACTCAATTATATAGGACTCTCCTTAGCACAGTTCACGAATAATAAGAGCCCAGCTGAGATTACAGCTGTCTTTGATGTTTTAAGCAGTGCTGGGGATATTACGATTTTTTGGCATTTTATTTTTATGGTGATGACAACAAGTGTTGTGTATTTAGGAGTTCGTAATGGTGTTGAGTACTGGAGCCGTCTGATGACAACTTCGCTCTTGGTTCTTCTCTTAGCACTCTTCTGCTTCAGCTGCACTCTTCCCGGATTTTCCAAAGCTTTTGAATTTATTTTCTATCCAGATGCAAGTAAATTAAAACCGTCAGCTGTTCTAGAAGCACTCGGCTTAGCCTTTTTTACTTTAAGCTTAGGTCAAGGCGTGATGCTTACCTACGGAAGTTATATGAAAAAAAGTGATAATATTCCGCAGACAGCTGCAATTGTCGTTGTCATGGATGTTATCGTCTCTCTGTTATCTGCAATGGTAATCTTTCCAATGATTTTCTCTTTTGGTTTTGAACCTGATTGTGGCCCAGGCCTTGTTTTCAAAGTTCTTCCTGTTGTTTTCTCCCAGCTTCCATGCTCTTCATTTCTGATGATCACTTTCTTTACCCTCTTTGTCTTCACAGCATTGACCTCTTCGATTTCTATCGTGGAAGTTATTGTAGCGAATACAATAGATCTCTTTGATTGTTCAAGAAAACATGCGTGTATCATCGTTGGCTTAATTGTTTTTCTTATGGGCATACCAAGCGCCCTTTCTGACTCCGAAGGGCTCTTCTCTAACTGGAAAGCTCTTTACGGAATGAATTATTTCGATGTAATGAGCACTCTTGTCTCTAACTGGATACTGCCCGTTGGCGGAATGCTGACCGCAACTTTTATCGGCTGGGCGTTTCCTAAAGAGCGCTGCTACGAGGAGTTCATCTCGGGCTCTCACTGGCGCTGGCTCTTTCGACCCTGGTTCTTTATGGTTCGCTGGGTCGCTCCCTTAGCAACAATTCTCATTATCTTTTACAAAAGCGGCCTTATCGATGTCGACCTCTTCTGGGGAAGCTCCTAAGAAAGCCTTAACTGCCAGGTTATATACAAAGGCGAATATTTGAAGAGAAGTCGCTTTTAACCTAATGATCCTAGCCATCCTGTTTGTCTTGTTCAAAGAGCTTAGATCTTTGTCAAGATTGAACAGGGGAAAATATTATTTCCTTGAGAAAAAATACGATTGTTGGCATGCAAAAGGTGTACGGGGAAAGTGAGATGAAAATGAAACGTTTTTTTGTTCAGCCAATTCTAGGGCTATTTTTAACTGCAGGTCTATCGGGTTGCCATCCCTATAAGAAGGAAGTTCCTACTGGAAGCCCTCTTGTTATAGACAGCGTTTATTCCAATCCGTCATATGACCACTCAGCTCTTTTAAATGTTTATTGCCTACCTGTCGAGAACCGACTCCAAAATCCACACGTTCTACGGCATCAACGGCAGCTAGTACAAGCTCTTCTTCGGAATTTTGGAAAGTTTCATTATTTTAATCTTCAATTCGATCCAGGCTATGTAGCTGATGCTGAAAGGCTTGTAGATCTTGATTCGGGTAGGATTAATCGAGCAGGAATCGGGATTATTGGACAAGAATTTAATGCACAAGCTGTATTAAAGGTAAGTATTTCAGAATATCGTCCCTTTTTCCCCATGGTTTTGAAAATGAAAGCTGCGCTGATCGATACAAATAGTGGCGAGACGATTTGGAAGTTTGACGAAGTTTTTGATGCAGATGATACAGAAGTCGTTAATGGCATGCGGTATTGGTGGAATACGCACATGGCAGGGGGTGACGAGGTTAACCGGTTCAGCCTAAGTAAACTACGCCCTGGGTTCTTCATGAATTACGTATTTTCTTCTATGGCTGAGTCATACGGACGCGCAAGAAATGACAATGTTCGCCTTATTAAAAGAGAAGAACGCAATGAAGAAAGAAAAAAAAGAGATATGGAACGAAGACAAGAGTGGTCTTATGGGGAAGAAAGAAAGTTATTTAAAAAAAGTAATTAACTTTTATTCACTTTTGCCGATAATTAGTTATGTAGTATTATATAATAATGTTTTTTGGAGTAATAAAATATGAGTGAAATAACAAATATTAAAAAAAATAGTTACATGGACGGTTTACAAAAACCTGATAAAGGAAAGCGCCAGCATTCGGCTGCAAATAAGGAACCGAATGAGGCCCCTATAGCGGATGAAGTAAAGTTATCAACTCCTTTAGATTCTGCACGGACGCCAAAAAGTGAATTACAAAAGATTGATGATTGGGTTGCTATGCTCAAAAATAGTGATCAAGAAAATCTAGATCAGGTTGCAAAGCGCTTAGGCTCAGGCTCTAATTATTATGATAGGCCAGAGGTAATGGAAGCGCTATTAGATGAAATTCCCAAGGATCTTTTTAAAGATTTCTTAGAAGAGTAGTTTTTTTACTTTTTATGGAGCTGTACTGCATAGCAGGTACAGCTCCGTGAAAAGTTTTTTATTTCTTAACAAGCTCCATTATTATGAATTCTCTCCATTCAGCTCCTAATCGAGCAGCTCCACGCGAAATAATGGGACCTATTGAGCTCCATCTCTATTTAGCTGCCTCTATTGCAGATTTTACTTTTTCAACAGTAAAAAAAGTTTACACTATTTCTGTTAATAGCTTCACTCAATTCAGAACTATTTGTTGTGGAAAACGTAAGAAAAAACGCTTGAAAAAGAGAGTGTTAACGCAAAAGCAGAAAAAACAACTAAATATTATTTCAGGACTTAGCAAGCAGGTATTACCAAAACTCTTATCTGGAGGCATCGGGACAATTCCTTCTATGTACGCCTTACGCTTGAAGTATAAAGCAGGTGTTGTTGGGCGATATACGGATTATAAAGCTGTTAGGCTCTTTGATTATAAAAATAGAGCAAAGAGTGTAAAAATTGTAAGAGTCGCTAATAGCATATTTATCGCCTTTAGAAGTAGCTTCTCTCACTTCGTTATCAATCAAATGGCTTCTAAAATTCACTTAAAGCATTTGTTACGTGATGTTAAAGAAAATAGGTTCCTTTCAGCGATAAAGCTGCCCCGACTTGTAGACTTAGCGATAGAGAGCTTAGCTCTCTCGTGTAAGCATAACGCTGAAGTTGATCAATATGTAGCCTCACTCTCACTCTCTTCTCCAGAAGAGTCGTTTATTGCAAGGCTTCATTGGTATAAAATGAAAGGGATTCTTCCCTTAGGCATGCCAGATCCTGATAACGTTTCTCTAAATTCAGCTAATTTACAAATTGAGCTTAATAGAGCTATGCAAGGGCAATTAGAGCAACTAAGTGCCCTTATTGTGGATAAAGTGATTCCTGAGGACTTAAAATATGGTCCTATCGGTCTTCTTTACGCTTTTGAAGGGCGAGATCAGCTTGTACAAGGATTAGCATCCGTTCTTGGAACATTTGTCATAGAGCAGTATTCAGAGCCGCATCTTCTAACACTTGCAATTCTTTACGGATTTGGTATTGAAATATCAGAATTCGAACTCGATGGTTTTGGTCAAGGAGAGACGGAAAAATTGCTGAAAACGGGAATGGAATTACTAACCCTTCTTGTAACAAAAGAGGGTGGCTACCGTATTAGTGAACACTTTAAGAGCTCCGGTCTAAGAGCTGCACGCGGAAGTATGGAAGCTCTTAAACAAAAAAAACGTGCAAAGCACCGTTTGAAAGAAGTTCTCTCTGAGCTTATACATAATGCGATCAAGGGAGAGTCTCAAGGTTCCTATTACAAGAGTGTTAGGAAGTCTCTTGAGCAAATGCCCTTTATGAAAATTCCCGTAGCTACAATGCACTGTATGGCGGCAAGTCTTGGCTATATTTTGGCCTTTCCTCTAAGAGAGGAAAGAGATGTCTCTTTTGGTGGATGGTTAATGCAAAACCTCTCAGGATATACTCTCTCAGACTTTTTAGCTGAAAACCTTGTAGAACTACTGCATCATCCTATGTGGCGAATTACTTTTATGCAGGTTTTAGAAAATTTACACCGCTATTTACTTGAAATTGATACAGGTAGCGTGGTTGTAAATCAAGCAGATGAATACGACTATCTAGCTCCTCAAATCAGTAAGGTATCGGAGTTTCTTTTTCACCACATGTTTGAATCCGTAGAAGCTCTTGCTGATAAAAGCTCGATTAAGAACCATGTTGCAGGTCTGGCAACAGCTGGATTCGTTTATCTTCTTAATAGCAATCTTTCGGTTTCTTTTCGTAAAGTTGGAGGTGGGATCATGGATCTTGTGATGCCTTCGATTGAAGAGATTACTCTTTATATCCGAGTCAGTGAGTTATTCCGTCGTCACGGAATAACAATTCAGTGTAATGATAAGTTTTGGGAAGTTTTTATTCGTGAATATTTAAATAGTTGTGTTGAAAAGGCTCTGCTTCATGGCAGCTCTACAGGAACAGTTAGCTTTGTTTTAAATCGAGAAGCGATTGAACTCAGAGAGAGGTGTGTCTCTCACTTGTTACGATTGGATGATGAAGCTCTGAGTCGCTATTTGTCACAAGTTCCCCTCTTACCAGATTATGTATCTGTAGCAGACTCTCATCATTGGGAGCTCTTAAAAGGAGGTGATGCCTTTGATGCAGCGCATCCAGTAACAGGTCTTCACGAGCCTACGGTCTCTATTTTATCTCCCAAAGGAGAATCAAAGTCTCCCACATTGCGGAAACGCAGCGGCGCTACTCTTAACGCTCAGGTAATAGAAAAACACTTTTACTAGTATTTAATGCTCTGTCGCATACATTCTTCAAGAAAATCAAAAATCGACTTTAAACCATTTATCCTTATTCAATGTTTAATTTAAAAGCAACATTCAGTGGTTGTAGCGCGGGCGCTCCGCATTCGCATCAACCTAACATAGAATTCTGATATTTAGTGGAATACACTGGGAGTGCTAACATTAACATCAGTTCGACTCTTAATTCCGCCCTGTCTACTGATTTATAGAAATAGTTTTTAGACCACGGTAGTGTT
>JBDQID010000042.1:0-8482 GCA_040264515.1 Chlamydiales bacterium | reverse complement strand
AGTTATACTTTTGAAAATCAATGATTAAGATAGACGCAAATCGGTAACTAGCGCTCTGTCGACTGGTTTATAGAAATAGTTTTTAGACCACGGTAGTGGTCGTTTCTCTCTTTAGCCCAGCACTTTAGTGCTGGGACGGGATACCAAGACCAGTGTGCCGCGGCAGCGGCACCTCTCGTCTTTTTTAACTTTTGAGATCCTGAGAGATGCCACTACCGTGGCATAGATTTTTTCCTCCCTTTCCCAGCACTAAAGTGCTGGGCTAAAGAGAGAAACGACCACTACCGTGGTCTAAAAACTATTTCTATAAACCAGTCGACAGAGCGCTAGTTACCGATTTGCGTCTATCTTAATCATTGATTTTCAAAAGTATAACTACGAAACTCACGTTAATTTGAGTACACCTTACTCTCGGAGCGCTGAAAACGCAACTTTTTGCTTAATATCTTCGAGAATTGCATAAGCACACGGTATGAGAAATGGGATCATTGCTGTTGAAAAGGCTATTCCAAAAACAAGTGATGTAATGATTGGAATAATTTGTTGCGCTTGAAAAGAAGTTTCAAACAAAAGCGGTAACATTCCACAGATCGTCGTAAGTGACGTTAGCAAAATCGGTCTGAATCGCCGAACGCTTGCTTGCGCTAGTCGATCGACCAACGGCAAGCTTGAGCTCTTCATTGAATTGATACAATCGATGAGTACAAGGGAGTCATTAACGGCAATTCCAGCAAGCGAGATAATCCCAAATCCAGAATCAAGGCTCAAGGGTAGCCCCATAATCCAATGGCCAATAACAACACCTATCATTCCGAAAGGAATTGCCAACATAATAATAATTGGCTGCAGATAAGAGCGAAAAATCAAGGCTAAGATAAAATAAATAATGAACAGCACAGGAATAAAGGTAACACTCATCTCTTTTGCCATTTTATTACCCTCATACATACGGCCAGAAAGCTCTCTGTCTACCATTGGATAATCACGCTCGAGCTCTTTAAAGAACCCTTTGTCAAGTGATGCCATGATTTCCTTTGCATTACCTCCAGCAGAAGTATCAACACTTGCATTAATTGTAATAGAGCGTCGCCCGTTAATACGCTGCAAAGAAGACGCCTCTCTTTGAAGAGAAAGCTCTGCTACCTGCCCGATAAGCATCCCGTTTTTTAGCCTCAGCTGCTCTAAATCAAAGATCGACTGCTCTTTATTCTGAGGGACCTTGGCTACGAGCTGAATTTCATGTGGCCCGTAATAAAAGCTGTCTATCGAAGTTCCCGCTTGCTGGCTTAAAATTGTATCAATAATTTCCGCTTCCGTTATCCCGCTATCGCGATAAGCATTTTTAAGCCTCACTTGAACTGCAAGCGCTGTAGGATGAGGAAAAGAAGCTATATCTACTATATTCTTTGTGCTCTTAAGAGCGCTCTTCAACGCTTTTGACGCTTTATCAAGCGCACTGCTATCGGTAGAAAAAAGACGAAAAGAGAGATCTTTCCATCCCTTTCCTTGCTTATTGGGACCAAAACTAAACGATTCTAGCTCTGAAATCTGCGGTAACAAAGAACGCCACTTATCGAGAAAAGTCTCAACGGAGACTTTACGGCCCTCTTCTGCTAAAGCAAAATAAGCCCTTACCGAAGCTTCGTTCTCACTGCTATTTGCCACATTCAAAATCGTTTGCTTTACAGGGTCTGTGCCATCTTTCTCAATAAAGAAGTCTCGCGTTTGCTGCAAAGCAACCTCTGCAGCTCTTGCTCCCTCTTCTACCTTCATGCTCCCCTCTTCAAATTGAAGATTGGCTACCTCCGATATCGGATCGCCCTTTGGGAAAAAGTTTAATTTTACAACACCTGCAGGAATCAGGGTAAAGACAGAGATTAAAAGAGCTACAAAAAAGAGAGATGTAGCGTAGCGGTGCTTAACACACGCCACGACAGCTGGGCGTAGCCGCTCAGAACAAAACCAACTAAGCAAAGCGTCTGTTTTTGGCTGAACTTTTTCAGAAAAGCTAATAAAAGGCGCAAAAAGAAAAGAGACTAGCCGCAGAAAGCTACTCTTTTTCTCATCGTGATGCAGAGCTAGGTGAACAGGCAGGATAACAAGCGCTTCGAAGAGAGAGAGAAGAAGAGCTGCGATAATAACTGGCGGCATAATGGAGAGCCATTTTCCCAAGGGGCCTTCTAAAAAGAAAAAAGGGAGGAAGGCAACAACGGTTGTCGATACCATTGCAATCACCGGCCATGAGATCTCTTTCATTGCCTCAACGATCGCTTGCTTAGAGCTAAGACCTTGCTGCATCTTGTGGTAAAACTCTTCTCCAATCACAATCGCATCATCAACAACGATACCTAAGACTACCAAAAAGCCACAAAGAGAGAGCCAGTTCAGGGTATAGCCCATATAATAAAGAGCAGCTAACGAGCCAGAAAGAGCAAAGGCTACACCGCATGCAGTCCAAAAGGCGATACGCCAATTAAGGAAAAGGGCAAGACAACATAAAAGAAGCAAAAGACCCATCAAGCCATTAGATTTTACCATATCCAATCGCTCGACAATGATCGAGGAGTCGTCTTTGACGATCTCAATTTGCAAACCGTCAGACAGCTCATACTCTTCAGTAAACTTTCTAACAGCTTGGCAAAGAGCTATCGTATCTTCATTTTTCATCTTCTCGATCGAGATAATCGCAGCTTTTTTACCGTTAAATTCAATAAAGCCTTCTTGGCTTACCATACGAGCATCAACGATTGCTCCCACCGTAAGCTCTTTTAAAGGCAGGAGTTCTCCATTGCTAAAACGAATAAGAATCTCTTCCATCTCTTCTTTGTCATAGCTTTGTAGAGGGCTCTTTATAGAAACTGTGGTTCTCTCTGTATGAACAGCACCACCCCTTTGAACAGCAACAACGCGCTGCACCTGCTGTGCGATCTCTTCAATCGTGATCTCTTTTGCACGAAGGGTTTCCGGAGAAATCGCAAAGCTCATCTCCCAGCGATAAAACGGCGCATAAATCCAAGCATTTTGAGCGATACCCAGATTCATCAAGTCACGAACAACCTTATCGCTTGCCTCATAAATTTCCTGATCTGTCGCATAATCTCCGAGAACAGCAAGCTTCATCGGCACTTCTTTATTTTGTGCTTTGAATACTTTTGGGGAAAGTGCTTGCTCTGGAAGCCGTACAGCTTGCAAAGCGTCTTGAATTTCTTGCTTTATCTTGTCTGTGTCGTAGCCCGACGCTATTTCAATCCAAAAAAAAGCCTCCGATGAAGAAGCGTGACCATTTAGGTCTTTGATACCTTCGACATAGCGCAGTTTTTGATCTACGATGTTTACAATTGTCCGATCGACAAGCTCTGGAGTCGACGCCTTTTTCAAAGGTATGGAAATCAAGACAAAATCGAATTCGATTTGTGGTACGATTTCTCTATGAATATTTTTCACCGCCATGAATGAGAGAAGCAGCACAAAAAGAACAATAAGGTTGATTGCAACAGGATGCTTTAGGAGCTTTTCAATCCAGGTGACTCGATTAGGTTCACTCTCTTTCACTCTTTTTCCTCAACATCTACTATCATTCCGTCTGATACATTCTTTAGGCGATATGGAACAAGACGGATCGATGACTCCTCTGTTGACGATTTACAGATCAGCGCTCCTGATATGCGATGAATAACCTCGACAAAAAGAGCTCTTAATTTATTGTCTCCATCTACATAATAAATTTTGTTGCCTTCTTGAAGCGCTTGTGAGGGAATAAGAAAAACATCTTCGAGAAGAGCAAGATCAAGCTCTACCTCGCAAACAGTACCAGGAAGAAGAGTATCAAGACTGTTTTGCCTTCCAACGAGCAGGCGAAGAGAGCGCGTGGGGCTATTTAAGCTCTCCCCAATAGACTTGATAAAACCTCCGGCAAAACTCTTCTTAAAAGTTGGGTGCAACATCGTAATTGAAACGACCGGGTTTTCTTCTAAAGAGCCGCTTAACCACCCCTTGTCATACACCCATGGTAAATAACTATCGGGAAGATCCAGTGTGAGTTCCACCTCATCTGCTGAATCCAGGCTAAAGAGCTGCTCACCAGCAGTCACATTATCTCCGAGATCAGCAGTTATACCAGAAAGACGCGCAGAGTACGGAGCGTAAAAGAAAGCTTCATCTTTTTGCCTTTTCAACTCTTTTTTCTGGAGCTGAAGTTGCGCTTTGCTTTGATCGAGTTCTGTAAGATCGAAGTCAAACATTTGAATTTTATTCTTTAAAGAAGAGAGGTTTAGCTCGTGCTCTTGTGCTTGAGTTTGCGATCGAATCCAATCGAGTTCAAACTGCTGTAGCTCCATTTTTTTTTGTAAAAATTCTGTCTCAGAATACGCTCCACGTGAATAGAGCGTCTCTTTTTTAGCAACAAGCTCTTTTTCTGTAAAAAGGCGATCTTCTTGTTTCTTTAACGCCTCCGTTATCAAATCTGTCATACCTTCTAAGCGGTGTAAGCGATCCCACTCTCCCTGCCTACTCAAAAGCAGCTTTTTCCTCTGAAGCTCCAATTTTTTCAAACTGACTTCCAGCTCTTGAAAAGCTATATCTATTTTTGAGGTATCAAGGGATAAGATAAAATCACCCTTTGAGACAAGCATCCCACGAGATAACTGTGCGCTCTTTTTAACAGAGGCTGAAAAAGGCGCAATAAAGTCTCGCCTGCGCGCTGCTACGGCCTCACCTTGCAAACTCACACGTAAAGGATGGTCTGCGCGATGTACAAGTACTGTTTCAACCTTGCGATTAGACGCCTCTTCCTTTTCCGTAGTTGCAGCAACAGAGGTTGGCTCCGAGAAAAAAGTAAAGTAAGAGAAAAGAGCGACGCTCAATAAAACAAAAAGAAGAGCTAATTTGAAAGGCGTTAAAATCTTTTTCAATAAATCCATTGCTATCTCGTGGTTTTAAGAGTTCATTTAAGATCAGACCAACAAGTCTGAAAGTGCAACAGCCCAGTTGCCTAAGTCGTTTACGACTAAATATTGTGGTGTAACAAAGCTCATGCAACAGCCCAGGGGATAGGTTAGTTAAGCTCCGCAGGCTAAAGGCCTGCAAGATACGATGCGCTCTCTTGCAGGCCTTCAGCCTGCGGAATCTAACTAACCCGTACCCAGGGCGTTGCCCTGGGCTGTTGCACTTTCAGACCGTTGGTCTGATCTTAAATGAACTCTTAAAATCACTTAAGGTTGCTTTCTCTGCTAATTTAACTCTCGTCGTTTCCGCAACATTTTTTATACTTACGGCCACTACCACAAGAACATTGATCGTTACGACCAACTTTTGGTCCAACGGTAACGGGTACTTGCGGCACGGGCTCTGACGGCTTCAGCGACTGTGGTGCAGGCTCATTAGCAGATTCTAGCTCTTCAACCAAAGAGCGCTCTTTTTCCAAAACAAGCTGCGCTTCTAACTGACGCATCCAATTTGGATCTGTAACATACACAGTAAACTGGAAGAGACCCTTAGCTATCTCTAGGCGAATTTGTTGACTCAACAAATGAAATAGAGCAAACGCTTCGTGCTTAAATTCCATCAATGGATCTTTCTGAGCAACAGTCCGTAAACGCACCTCTGTACGAAGGTAATCCATCTCCAAAAGATGTTCCTGCCACAGTTTGTCTATTTTCTTTAAAATCACACTTCTGACGATCTGAGATAAAGCGTCTTCATTTTCGAGATCTCTATCGGAATAATTCAGGTTAGCATTCTTTCCTTCAAGCTCGAGTTTTTCTGAAAATGCCACCATAACCTTTTCGATTGCAATAGCCTCAATAGCTTCTAAATCAAGTAGGTCGTCATCAAAGCAGCCTTCTTCAAAAGTCACAGGAAAATTAGTCGTTAACCAGTGACGAAACCCTGACGTATCCCAGCTCTCTTCACTCTCTTTACTTACGAGAAACTCTTCTGCTTGGTGCTGAATAAGGTGCTCAATAACATCTCTTGCAAGCTTGCAAATCTCTTTCGAATGCAGTACTTCATTCCGAAAAGAGTAGATCTCCTGACGTTGCTTATTCATTACATCATCATACTCTAATGTATGCTTACGAATCGTAAAGTTTCGCTGCTCTAAGCGCTTCTGTGCTGTTTCAATAGAGCGCGTTAAGATCGTTGCAGAAATAGGCTCACCTTCCGGTGGGCGATATTTTTTGAGGAATGTTGTAATCCGTGGAGATGCAAAAAGGCGTAAAAGGGAGTCTTCAAAAGAGACAAAGAACTTCGATGTTCCCGGATCCCCAAGACGTGCGCAACGGCCCCGTAGCTGTCTATCTGTACGTCGGGACTGATGACGTGTTGTACCAATAACGTGTAAGCCACCTAGGTCTGAGACCTCACTTTTCAGCTTGATATCTGTTCCACGCCCAGCCATGTTTGTTGATACAGTAATCGCAGCCTTTCTTCCGGCATCCGCAATAATCTCAGCTTCTTGACCGTGATATTTCGCATTGAGAACCGTGTGGGGAAGGTTGTGCTGCTTGAGTACTCGCGATAGCTTTTCTGATACTTCTACTGATTCCGTACCAATAAGAATAGGCCGGCCCTTACCGTGCACCTCTTGAATCTCTTTAAGAATGGCATTGTATTTTTCGCGCTCTGTCATATAAATTTCATCATTGGCATCATCTCTTTGACACACACGATGAGTCGGGATTTCAAGGCAGTCAAGCTTGTAAATCTCTTTGAATTCCTGTGCCTCAGTAATCGCAGTTCCTGTCATACCAGAAAGCTTTTTATACATGCGGAAGTAGTTCTGTAGAGTAATGGAGGCAAAGGTTTGCGTCTCTTTTTGGATCGGTACTTGCTCTTTGGCTTCAATTGCTTGGTGCAAACCTTCAGAAAAGCGTCGGCCTGGCTGGGGACGGCCTGTGTTTTCATCGATGATGATGACTTTGCCTTCTTGGACAATGTAATCGACATCCCGTTCCATCAAAAGCTGAGCCCGAAGAAGCTGACGAAGATTATGAGCGCGTTCTTTACGCAACGCATCTTCTTCTTGAACTTCAGTTTTCCGCTTAAGCTTAGCTTCAGTATCAAGTGACGCATCACTATCGATCTCGATATACGCCTCGCTCAAATCCATCATAATGAAATCTTCAGCAGCTCCCTCTCCATTCGAACTTTTTTCCCACTCGGTAATACCTTTGTCTGTTAGCTCATATTCACTAGCTTTCTCATCGACTATAATATAAAGATCAGCAAGGGCTTCTGCGCGCTCTTGCTTGTTTTGCTCCGAGTGATAATAGATATCCCAATTATCAATAGCTTCGCGCATATCAGGGTTTTCTAATGCGCGTTTTAGAATCTTGCTATGAGGCGTACCCTTACTGACAACCCAAAATTTACGGAAAGCTTTATCAACAAGCTTTTGTTGTTCCTTAGAGTCTATCTTCATAGACTCCTCACCTCTTACGAAAAGTCCAAGCTCTTCTAAAGAACGTCTAGCCTCCGTTGCCAAGCGATTGCAAAGTTCTTTTTGCTGGCGTACAAGTCCTGCAACACCTGCCTGAAGAGTGTCGTATAGCTGACGGGATACAGGAACTGGGCCTGAAATAATAAGCGGAGTTCTAGCTTCATCAATTAGAATGGAGTCAATTTCATCGACCATTGCAAAGAAAAAACCTCTCTGCATTTGCTCATCTTTTTCCCTTGCCATAGAGTTATCGCGAAGATAATCAAAACCAAATTCTGAAGATGTTCCATAAACGATATCTTTTTGATAAACGCCCTTGCGTTCTTCGAGTGGAACAGCATTTGTAAGAGCGCCAACACTTAAACCAAGCCAGCGAAAAATTGTACCCATCCAATCACAGTCACGCTGAGCTAAGTAGTCGTTGACAGTAACGAGGTGAACAGATTTTCCAGAAAGCGCATTAAGATAAAGTGGCATGGTTGCCGTAAGTGTTTTACCCTCTCCTGTCTGCATCTCCGCAATCGCACCGTGATGCATAGCTATCGCACCCAAAATTTGCACGTCATAGGGGATCATATCCCACTTTTGCTCATAACCTGAAAGATGAACTTCTTGACCGCAGAGGCGCCGACAAACAGACTTAACGGTTGCATACGCTTCGGGAAGGAGCGAGTCTAGCTCCTCACCTTTCGAATACCGCTCTTTAAACTCATCTGTTTTTGCACGCAGTTCGTCATCGCTTAACACCTGGAATTTTTCATCCCATTCGTTCACTTCCATGACAACTGTTTTATATTTTTTCAACAAACGGCTTTGAGCCGTACCGAATATTTTTTTTAACCAAGCGAACATAATAATTACACACGAATAAATAGTTTTTATTAGTGCGATTTTACGCTATAGATCCTTTTCATGCAATATCTCAGAAAAGTAAATTAGAGCAAAAGCTTGTGGCAAAAAAACGCTTAATAGCATCGAAAGGAGGTAAGAGCTCACTAGTAAATACCTCTTCTATGATGGTCTCCAATCGTCCATTTATTAGCT
>JBDQID010000041.1:0-8543 GCA_040264515.1 Chlamydiales bacterium | reverse complement strand
GATATGATCGGGCATTCCACCTATTTCCATCAGTTTTCCTTTCTGATGTTTTGTAATGCCACCCAAGTAAGAATAAAGGCGTTCTTTCATCTCCCCTTCTATCCAAGGAGTTTGATTTTTTGTTGACCAAATAAGATGAAAATAATGAACCCTATAAGAATATGTCATATGCAAACTCCTTTCTCTGTTCCAGAGTTCCACAATTTATGAAAATAAGAGCGTAAACATACAAAAGCCTTTTAACATTAACAAGTTAATTTTTCAGCGTGTTGTTTTCTTCCGCAGCTACCGCCGCGGTTATTTTGTTTTTGCCTTTGACCCCACACACCGCTATTCGCGAGCGTTCATGTGCTTTATACGGGGCTTACATTCAGTTCCCGCTCCCGCGGGAAGTCTTGATGCAACTTTTACAATCCAACAAGTTTTAGAGGCAACCTGGCTAAACAGCTTTTCATCAAAAAATGATAAGAGCTTAAGCCGCTGAAAAAGACGCAGCTTTTTTTTCTGGGATCATCTCTTCGATGCTATGGTAGTTGCTCTCCTCACTCTTTCCTGTTCCACGGTTGTGGCGCATAGCAGCAGAGCTATCATGAAGGTCATGGAGAATGCTACGTGGCTGTCGGATTGTATACTCCTCTGCCTTTTCCTTCATAGCTTCAGCAAAAGCTTCTTGGATCTTCGCTTCCATAGAATCAATCAACGCTTTAGCAGCTGTTTGGCTCTCTTCGGTGGTAATCGAAATGAATATTTTTTTATCCGCAAGGTCCTTTAGTACAGGATTTGTAACCTCATCAATAATGTCTTCCATCATAGTATAAAGATTGCCTAAATCTACATCTACGCCATCACGATGATATTTTTCTGCCTCTGCTTTCATTGCACTTAAAGCTCCAGAGAAGCGATCTTTTAAACAGTGTTCTACACTATTTCCCTTTGTGACAGAGGACCAAGCCGCTGTCCAAGCTTTTTGCTCTTTTTCTAATTTTTCCGCAGCAAGCTTCTCTGCATGTGCAGCTATATCCAAAGACTCCCCTGAATATAATTCTGTTAATTTCAACTCCGGATGACTTCTATCTAAATCCGCTAATTTTTCATCAAAAGAAGGTTCTTCTAATTGCTTACTTAATTCATTTTGTTCTGTTTTTAATACTTCTATCTCTCCACTATTCGATTTAATCCTTTCTTGCTTGCTTATACATGATGCCTCTATCCCCTTTATTTTTTCAGACCTTTGTGTATTTAGAGCTTCAATTCTTACTCGAAAGCTCTTTCTAACTTCTTCTTTTTGGCTCGGGTTTAAATTGCATCCCCCTATCTTAGAAATAATATCAGGGATGCCAGCGAACTCGACAGTCTGAATATCCTCCTGAATCTTCATAAATTCTTCCTTAGAAATCGCTGTATCCAAACCTTCCATAGAGCTCTTTAAGAGAGCCTTTTCATCTGTTGTTAACCCTTCTATCTCGTCAATATTCGATTTTTCTGATATTCTTTTCTCCTTTAAAAACTGTTGTAACGCAGCCTCATCTTTACCTGCTATTGAAGGGTAGCGACCTGAGATAAAATCTGCTAACTTCTTGCTAATGCTAACATTTCCTTTCAAGCTCTCTAATGTGATATCCCCTTTGCTATTTTTTATTTCATAAAGAGATTTAAAGAACTCTATATTTAGCTCTAATCCTTTTCCTGTACCAGACATTCTTTTCGCAATATTCTGAATATTTTCAAAATCTTCTATCGAAAAAAGCCCCGATTCTTTATCGTGTTTTTTTGCCTTAGCAACCTCCTTTTTTAGCCTCCCAATTCTCTTTTCCAAGCTTGCTTTTTTGTGAGTGTAAGTGAGACGCATCTTTTGTTCCTTTCCAGTAAGGTCAATCCCTTTCAAACTCATTCCTGAACCAGCTTTCATATTTGTCCCCTCTTTCTTCTTCTCTAAACTTTTTACATCCTTAATATATTTTTTTTCCAATGCTTCAAGATCTGATTGGAGTTTATTTAAGCTATTAATCTTACTACATGCGGTGTTATGAACAATTCCCAATGGAGTAGACATTGTTGTAATAGCATAATTAACTTCTTCACCCTTATTTGTCCTTCCAATAGATCTCGATTTATCTAAAAACGTATAAGCTGCACATGCAAATTCAGCTTTTTTAGGATTATCCTTAGTCCTAGAGTCGTATACTCTTCCTATCTCAGCCAAATCTGATACCAAAGAAGTTCCCTTTTCAACTCCAGCATCTATAATAGTGCGTGTTTTTCCTCCGTCCCAAGGATTTAATAAAAACTGAAATATTGCTCGCTCACTTGCTATATAGTATCCTCCATTATCCTTCTTAGCATTCATAAGTTCCTTAACAGCGACTCGATACTCTTCAACCTCTGAATCTGATAACTCACCCTCTTTTTTACTTTTATCCTTAAAGGTATCAATAGCTTTCTTTACTTTAGGTGGCATGCCTATTTTTTTGGTATTTTCAAACTCTTTTTCTAACTGTAGCACCATATTACGTACTCCACTCTTTCTTATAACACCACACTTCTCAAAGTTTTCTAACGCGTCAAGATTATCAATTAGCTCTTTGATCGTATTCAAAAATTCTTGCTCTAAATCTGAAGTCTTAGCAACGACTCCTGTGCAAAGTCTAGTTGCAAGTTTTTCTCTACTACCACTACTACTTAGTGCTCTATCTAATCCACTTAGAGGATCGTTATCTGCTGCTCTAAGAATTGTGATCTCTTTTTTTGCACTCTCTATTTCTGCTAGAAGCGTTGAATTTTCCTTTGTTTTGGCCTCAATCGCTGTGGTATTTTCTCCATATTTTTTCTCCTTTGCTTGAGTTTCTGCACTTTTTGTTTTTTGTGTACTACTAAGAGCTGCTACAGCTGTATCAAGCTCCTTCTTAAACGATTCTGTATACTCTGCTTTCAAAATTTCCGGATCTCCGACATATTCAGTGAAATCCGCACGCGCTGCGATAGTTTTACTCTCTTCCGTTGCTTGCGTAAGCTTTGTGGATTGTGACGCCCCTGTCGCAGCTTCTGCTTTAGGAGCTCCATGCTTCAGGGAGAGTACACCGTCTTGAAGGCTCATGTTAAATGTTTCTGTAAAGCCGGCCTCTGATCTACTTACTCCGGAGCAGGTAACCTCCGCTGTACTTCCTTGTGCTGTCATTGCTTTGCACTGATCGGTGATTTTTTCTTTTACCCCATCTGATAATCCGCTATCGGAGAGCACAGCTGCAACTGTTGCGTAGCTTTCATCGAGGCGTTTGGGAGGAGCTGAGCTCATACGAATAAAGCCGGACCCTTCTTTCTTTCCGTTCCATTCGCCAGCATCTTTATCGCTGCTTTCTCTGAGCGCTACGAACTCTTCATGGGTTAAGAATGTAATAGCGCCATCTGCTTCATCTTTGCCGGGTGGCGCTTTATAAGCGAAATCAAAGGAGGAGAGGAGGTAACTTCCTTTCTCTCCGGCAGCATGTTCTCCGGTAGCTGAGGCGTGAGCTAACCAGTTATCTGAGAAGCGTACATTATCGCTATGAAGGGGGTTGTCGACTGTGAAGGTTTGTGCACCCACAATGTGAGTAAGTTCTTTCTTAAAGAGGGTATGGAGGCTTGGATCTAAATTTCCTTGAACAGCTTCGGCATCAAGACTCTTAGATATTCCTTCTAAAGCTGCGGCTCCATTAGTTCTTAATTTTTCGATATTTTCTATATTTGTTACTTGTACTTGCACTTCTTTCCATTCATGCTCTTCGAATGTACCCTCTGGAATAGACGCTTTGCTGGATTTTACTTTGGTGTTGGAGAGGGAGGCTGAAACGGAAGTGGATTGCGACTGTGATTGCGACTGTGATTGCGATTGCGATTGCGACTGTCCGGAAGATTTTGACTGGGAAGTTGAATTACTATTTGAGCCATCTCCCGTAGGTGCGGCGCTAAAGTCGCCATCTACTGTTGCTTTTTTACGAGAAATAAGGCGATTACCCAATTTTACATTATCTGATGTTGCATAGCTATCGCCTAATATGCTCTGCATATCGCTATTGAATTTCTCTTTTATCGCTTTAAAGAATTCCGCAGGATCTGTTTTACCCTCACCTTTTCCGTAAATTGCTTTGGCGTTTTCCAGTTGCGAGGCAAGTGATACTCGTCCATCGGCTCCCCCTTTGCTTGGATTTTCGATCTGCTCTTGCACTGCTTGTAATTGATCCTTGCTTAACTTGATTTCTCTTTTATCGTGCTTTGTCATCATTTCTTCGGCTGTTCTTTGTGTAATTGCACTTAGCTCTGCCTGCATGGCATCGACTGCGTCTTGAGACTCTTTGGCGATTGTTTTTCCTTCACACCAAAGAAGAATGTCTTGTCCTGATAGCTCGTGTGTCTCATCCCCGTATAAGAGAATAGAGACTTCTTTTTGAAATGATCTTGTGCAAGCGACTTTAACTCTCTGCGGTCCGACTAGAAGTTGCCTTAAGCGTCCAGCGGATTGTTGTGCCATTGCTTTGTCCATGTTACCGTCGACAACAAGCAGCATCTCTGCATCTGGAGGTTGAATCGCTTTTAGATCGGTACCTGTCGCTCTCGCTTGATCGAGAACAGAGAAAAATGTTCTTTGGTTTTCAATGATTTTGGCTTTCTTCGCTTCCGGTGACATCTCTTTAGTCACACCTGCATTTACAAGAGCTGAGGTATTCGCTTTGGTATAGGGAACTTTCTCCGCGCTTGCACCGTCTTCGGCACCTTTTTGAAGAATCATAATTGTTTCAGCATCATCGTCATAGTAGACTATATGATTCTCTCCCCCCATTTGATCGTATTTCATTAAAGCGAGTGCTAAGTTAGTCCCTGGAGGGCCAATGAGCTGCGCTCCCATATCACATATAGCATTTCCTCCCGTCTTCTTTAATAGGACGTTAAAATTTTCTTTTGTCTTTTCGAGGTCACTACTTTTCGTTGAATCTTCCATGACAACAACTTCGCTATCTACTTGATTGAGAAGTACGTCGTACCATTTTACATCGGATTCAGGACGAAGGCTTTGGCAGAGGTCAAAGAGTTCTTGTGAGAGTGTTGACATTCGGGGTGTTGCTGTCATAGCGAGAGTACTTTTGCCATCGATGATGCGGCTTGCAAAGTTCTGTTTATAGGTTGTTTTCGCTACGGTGTAGCTATCATTAAGGACGACCCACTCTGCGATGCGTGATTTTGCATCCGAGTTCTCGCCTCCGTTAATACGATCTATTTCTGATCCGAAGAGGGTTGAATCTTTCTCGAGCTGCGTGCGCACATACGCTTGTATATCTTTTACAACGGATGAATCGCAGATGGCAGCTCTTTTTATTGTCTTTTCAGCAACCTCTTTCAAAGCTGTAAGGTCGTCTGAATCACCGTATCCTCCTTTCAAGAGTTTATAAAGTTGTCTATCGGCTTCGGGAACTGCGGACTCATTTTCGGGTAAGACAAGCTGTCCGTCTTCGCCAACTGTAAAAGAAGAAGAGTGTTTAACAAAATAATCTGTCATCAATGGAAGGTCTCGCTCTCTATTAAACCCTGAAATCATCAAATCATTAAAAGTGAGAGCTATTGTGGTGACATGATCGGTATATTCGCTTGATTTACTGGGATTTCCAGCGCCTTCACAAGGAACTGATATAGGAACTCCATCCTTTCTTATATCGTGGGCAACACCTGTTCTATTATCTTTTGAGAGCCCATTGGGAAGAGTTTCATTAATCACATTTCGGGCTAATAAAAGCCTTAAGAACTTTGGAGATTTAGCTCCTAGGCTCTGTTTAATCGAATCAAAACTTTCTCCATTTTTAGAGGTTGAAAGAAAAGATTTTAGCTGCTTTGGATTGATCCCTTCAAAAGTTTGTCCTTTTAAAAATTCAGTAATTAACTTGTCTTTGTATTGACTGTTATACACAGCTTCTGGACACTCACTGGGCACTTTCACTTTTGCACGTGCTCGATAGACATCTCCGATAACAGCTGTTTGTAGGGAGTCAACAGAGACCTCTTCTAAAGAGCGACTGTTACAGTCGTGGAGGTAGTCGAGATTGATGTGTGCTTCATCAATAATTTTTACACCTTGCTCAGCTAAGAGATTTACCATTTTTTGCATAAGAGCTTTACATTTCAATAACTCCGGATCTTTGGTGTCACCGATGGCATTAAGTTCATTTTGTAGGGGCCTTTGGAAGGTATCGGGAGAGCAGATCATCATGTCTCCCCGCTTCATAATCCCTTCTAATTCATTGAGTTTCATCTTTAGATAGTCGGGGTTTTTGCTGCCTGAGGCTAAGAATTCGACATCGTGGACCCTGTTACGAACACCTAGTTTTTCATAAATTTCGTTAAGGTCTTTCATATTTTGAGAGCGAAGTCCCGGCGGGCTAACAAGAACCACGAGGGTTTTTCCATCAGCTTTTCGTAGAGCAAAAGTCGTAAAGAAGACGGCTGTTTTTCCAAAACCCGTGGGCATTTGGATCACTTGTTGGATCAGCTTTTGTCCAAGCTTTTCGATCTGTTTTTCCAATGGAAGATCTTTAATATCTTCCATTAGCATCTCTTCATTAACACCTGGATAAAAGCGTCCTAATGCTTTTAAGAAGATCGCTTTTTGTTCTTCGAGCGGTTTTCCTGCACACTCTTTCTGACACTGTTCGAAGAGGTCAGAAGCTGTTGTCTCTCCTGCACCTACACCTTCTTGACGCCCCTGTTTTGATTCAACATTGAGCATACTTCTTAATGGAGCGCCTTGATCTGCTCGGAGGCGGTAACCTTGAACGAACTCGCAATTCATTGTAGCTAGAACATCTAAGCGAGCTTTTCTCTGTTGTCTTTCGCTACCCTTTCCTTTAAAGACGGCTCCTAGGTCATACGAGCGTTTATGATGCAGTGCTTTTCCAAAACTGTTTGCTTTCTCTTGTAATGTTGCTTGATC
The DNA here is from genome assembly GCA_040264515.1 of Chlamydiales bacterium. Classification (GTDB taxonomy): domain Bacteria; phylum Chlamydiota; class Chlamydiia; order Chlamydiales; family JBDQID01; genus JBDQID01. The sequence continues at coordinate 1,591 of JBDQID010000041.1, read as the reverse complement.
AAGGTTTTTACTGACAGCTTCTTGAAAGCTTCCAAGAGCACTGAGTGTGCTCTTGAGCTGTCTCTCTTCTGTAACAACATACATGTAAGAGAGGGCCAGGTTTTCGATCACTTTTTGTTCTTCTGCGCTTATACCTTCAGCTAAAGGAATATCGGGGCGTGCTTGAAGAAGCATTGCCACGATGTTTTTAGTTCCGACCTCTTTACTAAATTGCAGGCGGAGCTGCTTGGAAAGTCCTATTAGCTGTTTTTCTAAAACTTGTTTTTGCTCTCCTAAATCTTTGACTTGAAATTCGAGCTGGCTTTGAACCTCGCTTCCAAATTCTCCCTTTAATATCTCTACATCAAATTTAATGTCTTTTTGATTTCGAAATCCTTCAGCATAGAGTGCTTTTTTCTTTCTAAGCCCTTCTGCCATCGCGGGATTTTTTTCTGCTACACTTGTAAGCTTCTCTTCAGATATTAACTGTTCTAACTTATCAATATTTGCTTGTGCTCTTTCTGATTGCACAAGCTCTGCTTTATAATCGCCCTTTGCAAATCCCATACGCTCTAGGGGGGAGCTTAAATCAAAAGAGTCAACGAATGCCTCATAGCGGCTCTGTGCTGCAAGCGTTGTCTTGCGTTTGCCTTTCGAGGTAAAGACAGCGCCACTCTTTGCTTCTGTGGGAAGGAGACTGTTTTTAAGAGCGTCAACCTCCGCATCATCAACAAAGTCAATAGCAAGAGAGAGAGCTGGGATAAAGGCAGCATCAAAGGATGCACTGCTGCCAGATAGCTCTTTTTGATTCGTATGGACTGCGTGATATTTTTTAAGTAGTTCTTTAAACGGAGCTTTGTTTTCCACTGTTTTTGTGATGGTTCCCTTTACTGTGATGCGGCCATCTGTCAGAGTTTGTTTAATAAACTTCCCTGACACAAGAACTTTGAATTTAAGACTTTGAAGAGAATCCCCATCACTTACTGTTGTCATCTTCTCAAGAAGTTGACATTCATCTTGGGACAGTGGCTCATCACCTTGCCACCCTTTTTCTAAGCAGTCGAACGCTTGTTGCTGCTTTCCTTCTGAAAAAAGTTTATCTGCTAAAAAGATCGCACTTTCTCGGTTTTGTGGGGTGATATTACCGCCTTGATCTATTTCGAATTGAAACGCCTTTGCACCATCTGTGCACATCATCAAGCTTTTTCCCTCAGCCGCGTCATAGAAGAGCAGAGCACTATTTTTAGCAAATCCAGTAGCCTCTGTATAAGCCTTCACTGCTTTCGCCGCTCTTGTATGACTTTGATCAACAAGCTGGTAGTTTTCTCCAAACTTCCAATTCCCATCAGAAAAATTCAGCTCTAGCTGCTCTTTTTCCAAGTGTAATACAGCAGTTTTCGTATCACCTCCTTGCCATACTTGAGTTTTATCTGCAAATCCCGTCTGCTCCGCAGCTCCTTGGCTAAAAAAACCAGTCAAGGCGGAAGTAAGCGCTGCGTTTTCATCTGGCTTACAAAGTGTTACGCTTGCATCTCCCGATGGGCTAATTGTCCCCTTCTTGATCACGTATTGATCGAGATTCGATTTATCTGTTAAGTAGATGGTATCGGGT
>JBDQID010000040.1:0-8615 GCA_040264515.1 Chlamydiales bacterium | reverse complement strand
TCTTAAAATAAGTGAGATAAGATTCATTATTGGTTGATAAAACATAATCAGTCTTAATACTTTATCGGAGAAACAAGAAAAAACTTTACTTTTTTCTATCCTATACTGTAAGCTATCCTCTTAATTTCAAAGAGTTATTAGAAATGCAATACCATAAAGAAAATCCTTATCTCGCCTCAATCAAACATAAATCTCTTCTCAATGATCCTAAATCAGACAAAGAAGTGTACCACTTTGTATTAGATGTACCATCTTCTAAGATCACCTACGATGTTGGTGACTCAATCGGTATTTTTCCAAGCAATAACCCTTCTTTTGTTAAAGAAATTCTTGCTGTTCTACAAGCCGATGGAAATGAGCAGATCTCTTGTAAAAAGAGCCAAAAGAATTTTTCTTTAAGCAACTATCTCACTTACCGAGCCAATTTATGCGATGTCAACAAAAGTTTGATACAAGCTATTCTAGAAAAAACAGACTGCTTTGAGCTCAAAAAGCTTCTGTTGCCAGAAAACCGTCCAGCTCTTAAAGAATTTACAGCCAAGCACCAAGTTTGGGACTTTCTTAAGAAATACGGAAGCAAAACTCTTCTTCCGCAAACCTTTGTTGAATGCTTGCGCCCTATGATGCCCCGATTTTATTCTATTGCCTCATCTGCATATAGCGCTCCGAATGAAATTCATCTCACTGTTGGTATGATCGCCTATCAGTCCAATGGAGAGCAAAGATATGGAACAGCTACATATTTTCTAGAAAAACTAGCCCCTCTCTCTCGACCCGTTGTCCCTATCTACCTTCAACCCAATTCCCATTTTTCTCTTCCCTCCGATCCCAAGGCCCCAATAATTATGGTTGGCCCGGGAACTGGTATTGCTCCATTTAGAGGATTTGTACAAGAACGTCTTGCAAAACAAGCACCTGGAAAAAACTGGCTTTTTTTCGGGGATCGTCATCGCAGTTACGACTTTCTCTATAAAGAGTATTTTCTCGATCTAGAAAACCAAGGCAAGTTACGTCTTGATCTTGCTTTTTCCCGAGACCAAGAAGAGAAAATCTATGTACAACATAAAATGAAAGCGCAAGCAAAAGAGCTCTGGAGCTGGCTTCAGCAGGGTGCCTATTTTTACGTCTGTGGGGATGCTAAGAAAATGGCAAAAGATGTCGATACAGCACTTCTTGATATTGCCCAATCCGAAGGGACGATGTCGAAAGAAGATGCAAAAACCTTTGTCAAAAAACTCAGAGCCGATAAGCGCTACCAACGCGACGTCTACTAAAAAAACCGTGGTTTTATACCCAGATTGGCGATAGGTTTGGATTTCTAGCATGACCTTTTCCCGTCTGCTGTTGCATTCGATCTTGTTAATATGCCAATATTTACTACGCTCTCCACGCTTAGCCGAACGAAAAAATCTCTACTTTTAATTGCCCTGACTTACAACGGAACTCTTTTAAAATTTTTACTACTCATGTAAGATGACGATATAACAGAATGTGAATGGGCATTATGATTTTAGAGATTTTTGCACGCGCTGGATTTTCAAATTACGAAGGGGGCACAAACCCTCTTCTTATCTACCTTTTTGTTCTCAGTACAATCGGAATTGGAACCGCAATTATAGGTTATACAGCCTGGGAAATTTTTAAAAAGATAAAGTTCGTTCGTATTTGTACAAAAGCACGAATTACCGGGGAAGAACAAGGTATTTTACGCAGCTTCTTTCGACGCACCCAATATCCGAATCCACTTATCGCACTATTAAGAAAATCAGCTTACGATAAATTCGTTAATGAAGTTGGCTACCTTATCAGTACTTCTGAGGCAACTGATGATGATTTGGAGTACGATATTCACATCTTTAATAGTATCAGAACAAAACTCGGACTCAAGCACAGCTACAGATTTAAAAAACTCCACTCCTCCCGCTCTCTACCGAAATTTCATCCCATCGTTGTTACCTTCTACGACCCTGTAACAAAAAATAGCTTCCACTTTGACAGCAAAGTGCTAGAAAATAACGATCTATTTTTAGGAATAAGTGTCCCTCCATTAGAAATTGACAACATTCTAATGAAACAAAATAAAGCTCCTCTTGAAATCTCTTTTATAAGAGAAAATGATGCTGAATTCCATTTCGATACACGCCTTTATAAAAAGATTTTATCTCCGGAACTCAAGCTCTACCTCCAACACTCTGCTCTTTTGGCCAGAGGAAACCCACAAGTACCTCTTGAAATCCCTGCAACGCTAATCTCTCATGCTGCAAATAATGTCGAAGAGCAAGCTGCCACCATTGAACTTTTAAACAACAAAAACTGTACGTTTATTCTAGATGACGAAAATAGTACATGCGAAAAAGAGAGCTCCATAATTCTTAATTTTAAACTAAATGGTAAAAACCTCTCTTTACAAGGAACCATTACACAAATACACACAAAAAAAGGACAGACATTTTACCGTCTTTCCTATCCAAGTATCGATGAAAAAACAAAGAGTAACCTTATCTCATTTATGGTAAAGCAAAGATCCTCTAAAACCAATAAGTAGAAGTAGATATCATGATTCAAAAATTCTTACTCTCCCTTTTTCTTGGGCTCCTTATCACCTCCCCTATCCTATCTATCGATGATGATGAGTACGAAGATGACATCTCTCTACGCTCTAGGGTCGCTCCTAAGCCAAAAATACTTGGTCTTTCATTTGATGATACAATGGAAGAAGTCATCGCAACCCTACAACAAATGGGACTCAAGCGACTTAATAATATCCCTCGAAAGCCCGATCCAGCACTCGATATTTTAGGCTTTACAGGTGTTCCCGAAGGTATATGGGTAAAAGCCGGAGAATCTCGCCTTCTCTTTTTCACTGATCGACTTGTCCGTATCGACCTTAAATTCACTCCTACATATGAAAATTTCCTTCTTATAAGAAGCCAACTTATCCACTCGCTCGGAGATCGATTCAGCGTGAACCGTAAAGAAGAATCGATGGACAACTTTTTAAAAGCACACCTTGCAGCACTACGCACAAATGAGTACAATACACGTACAGAAAGAGAAATAATCGAAGCCCTACAACGAGGAAACACCTTCTTCTTTTACAGCCTTAAAGACATCCAAAACGAGCTTAATGTCACCCTTTCCTTTGCTGCATCTCCAAACCCCTATGGATCGGCAGTACCAAAATTAGATCTTCATTACAGCTCTATTGCAGGAATGCAAGCTTTGTCCGATTACGAGGAAAGAAAGAAGAAGAAAATATTACCTAACCGTCAATAAAATCAGCCCTCTTCTTATCAAAGAAAACAGCCAATGAAACAGTAATGCTAAGCTTCAGACAAAAGATTCTACTCAGTAACATTATCGTAGTTCTTATTTTTTTAGGAATTATGTACCCCCTAGCCTATCGAACAGTTAACAATATTATTGTTAAGGCTCTAGGAGACCGAGCTGCGAATCTTATTGAGAAGATTGAAGTTGCAAATGATCTTCCTGATATGATCTTACGCTTAAAGAAGCAAAAATCGCAACTCTTCTTCCGGGTTAGCCTCATCGATGAAAACAGAGGCCTTCTTTATGACACGCACGCTAAAAAACTCTTAGGTAACGACTTCCAAATTGGCTATACAACCTTCCATCCTGAGGTTGAAGAGGCACTTAAATATGGGATCGGCTATGCCATCGACTACTCCACTCTACTTCAACAAGAGCTTGCCTATGCAGCAAAGCGCTTTGAATTCCAAGGCAACTCTTTTGTTATTCGAACGGCTTTTCCTTTCGGACACGTTCAAGCTCTGACAAGAAACGTACAAATGGGTTTTTTAGCTCTGGGAACTATCATTCTCTTTCTCTTTACCGTTATGACCTGGCTTATTATTCAACACTTTACACAACCAGTACAAACCATTCTGCACGCTATTCGGCAATATAAAGAAGGAGATGAAGACTCCGTTCCACAAATTCAACTTTCTAACACCTCCCCAAAAGATGACTTCTCTAAGTTAGCAAATACTCTAAATTCACTCTCACAACGCATTCAAAAAGAACTTCGTACCCTTCGACATGAGCGTAATGAGAAGGCAGCTATTCTTGAATCTTTAAACGAAGGTGTTATTGCTGTTGATAAAGAGATGCATATCGCCTACGCAAATGATATTGCTCTTGCAATGCTGAATGTACAGAAAAGGGACGTTCTCAATAAAAACTTTTCATGTATTGATAAACCTCACTTCTACGATCTTATTTCTGCATGTCAAAGAGAAGACCGCGTCTGTACAACAACTGCAACACTCAATCAACACCCAAAAATTCATCTCGATGTCATTGCCGTACCCAAAAGAGAAGGGGCCATTTTAGTTCTACAGGACAAATCGAGCCATTATCGCATGTTAGAGATGAGAAAAGATTTCATAGCTAATGCCTCCCACGAACTTAAAACTCCTATCACCATCATTCAAGGATTTGCCGAAGCTCTCCATGAAAATCCCCAGCTACCGCTTGATACAAGATCTGGTGTTACTCTAAAGATCGTACAAAATTGTCAAAGAATGACAACAATCATAAAAAACCTGCTTACTCTTGCTGACATCGAAAACCTTCCCAGCTCACGCCTCCAAAAATTCGATCTTCATCCACTTATAGAAGAATGCTGCAATAGACTCCTAACCCTCTTTCCCGATGCAAAAGTAGATATCAACAAAGAAACCAATAACAGCTTTCTAACCGCCGATCCAGATCTCTTAGAAGTAGCTCTTGGTAATCTTATCGATAACGCAGCTAAATATTCAGAGCCTCCGGCAAAAATAGAAATTTCTATTCAAAGAGAGTCTAAATATCTTATCGTGACGATTAAAGATTCCGGAATTGGAATCCCTAAAAAAGAACTCGAAAACATCTTTGAGCGATTTTACACCGTCACCCAAACAAAAGTAAATAATCTAAAAAGTTCAGGACTTGGCCTCTCTATCGTAAGCACCATTATTGAAAAACATTTCGGCAAAATCACGCTCTCTTCTACTCTTGGAGAGGGAACTACCTTCAAAGTGTACCTTCCAATCAATCCTAAAAAAAACAAACGTTCGCACGCGCGTGAAAAGCAGTAATTTATCAACTGTAGTGTAAATTGTTCCAGAGTTACCTATTAAGTGTTCTGAGAGTTTCTAGTCGTCTTTGCGTTATACTAAAATTGGCCATAGGTTTGGATTTGCGGTATGACCTTTTCCCGTTTGACGTCGCGTTCGATCTTGTCAACGTCAGGAGCTTACGTTTGTTAATATGCTAATATTTACTACGATCTCCACGCTTAGACAAACAAAAAAATCTCATACCAGAAAATCCAAACTTATGGCCAATCTTGGTATAAAAACGCTTACAACAATTAACAAGAGAAGTATTAACGGCGTATTTGCCCTTCCCAATCGCGGATATAACGAAGAAGCTCTTTTTCTGGAGGGCGCGATTTAAGCATCTCAAGAGCTTTATCATTGCTGCTAAGATGTGCTAATTTTGCAAGAAGGTGTAGATGTCTTTTATCTTCACAAGCAAAGAGAAAAAAGAGGGAGTGCACTGGTTTACCATCTAAGGCGCCATAATCGATCTCTTTTCTAGGAAAGACAACAATAATAACATCAAAATGTTCTTTTAAAAGAAAATCACGTGTGTGAGGCACACCGATTCCATTGTTAAGTGCTGTTGGCATTAATCGTTCTCTATCGAGAAGAAGGTCTGTTAGAACACCGGCATCGAGGTCTAAACGTTGAGCCAATACTTCCATTGTAGAGCGAATAACTTCTTCTTTCGTGTCCCCCGGTACATCGTGAAAAACACCACCTTTATGAATAGCACGAAAAAGGCCAAACTGCTTTGTCCCACCTGAGGGAAGCTTTTTCTCTTCTTGAAGAAGAGGGTCAATATCTTTCTTGGAAGAAGGGGGAAGAGGATCTCCGAATGGGGAGCCGTCAGAACCTAATTTTTGCTCTAACACCCAATTTTCGATTTCTGTTCGGTTAAAGCGATACTGATGATTAAGGCGATAAGCTGGAATCTTTCCATCACCTACCCAACGACGTAAAGTTGTCTCTGACACGTTTAGCAAATCGGCGACATCCTTAATTTTCAGATCCATCACCACCCTCCTTTAATTACATGTTTAAAAATACGTTGAAAACATCTTCTGGAGAGGGCATCTGTAGAATTGCCTTTCTCCTTTCCTCATCTTTGACAGCTAAAGTAATAATAGACAAGATTTGTAAATATTGCGTCTGCTTATCATCCGGACCACCAACTAAAAAAACCAAGCGCACAGGAGCTCCATCGAGTGCTTTCCAATCCACTCCATTACTGCCAAGAAGACCTACGGCAACAAAAAAATCGTCATAGGAAGGCAGTTTGGCATGTGGAATAGCAACACCCATTCCGACTCCTGTCGAGACAATCTTTTCTCTATCGAGAATCGCTTGATGAAAAGCGTCTCGATCTATGATCTTATTGGCATCACAAAGCAGATCGATAAGCGATACAATAGCTTCATCTTGACTCTCTGCTTCAAAGAACTTAATTTGAGAGGGATCCAAATAATCAGATAACGTTATCATAGATCTATTCCTAATGTGTTCCTGTATGGCCAAAGCGACCTTCCCCTCTAGAGGTTGCGGCTAAACTTTCAGACGGGGTAAATTCAGCGCGTACAACAGAGGCTACGACGACTTGCGCAATACGCATGTGAGGCGTCACAACAAAGGGCTCCTCTCCGTGGTTAATCATGATAATGAATAGCTCACCACGGTAGTCAGAATCGATAGTTCCTGGGCTGTTGAGCACTGTGATTTGATGTTTAACAGCCAAGCCACTTCTGGGACGCACTTGAATTTCAAAACCGTCGGGGATGGCAAAGCGAAGTCCAGTGGGGACGAGAGCTGATTTTCTTGGAGGAATCACCATTTCAGTGTCGATACACGCTCTTACATCGGCACCTGAAGCACCAGTAGAGGCGTATAAGGGGAGATCGGCATCTTTGTCTATTTGAGTGAAAACTTCTACTGTGGCTTGTTCGGACATTATTTCGACTGTTCCTCCATTAAAGACAGGGTCATAAGTTCTTTTAATTTGTTTGGCAAACCTTCTTGTAACTCTTCTCCCATCTGATATTCTGGGGTCGAGAAAAACTCAATAATTTCGCTGAGCTCTGAACGGAGATCTTTTCGATTAACAATCCGATCAATCATTCCATTTTTCAAAAGGAATTCAGATTTCTGAGCCTCAGGAGGCAACTTCTGGCCAATGGTCTGTTCAATAACACGGGGCCCAGTAAAAGCGATAAGAGCGCCTGGCTCTGCAATAATAACATCACCCAAGGCTGCAAAAGAGGCTGTGACTCCGCCCGTAGTTGGGTTCGTAAGAAGAGAGATATAGGGAATATTTGCCTCGGACAACTTTGCAAGAGCTGCCGATGTTTTTGCCATTTGCATTAATGAAAGAGTAGACTCTTGCATGCGGGCTCCACCGGAGGCTGAAACAATGATCACTGGCATTTTATTTTCCAGGCCATACTCGATAAGAAGCGTTAGACGTTCTCCGACAACACTTCCCATTGAGCCTCCCATGAAATTAAAATCCATGACAGCAAGGGCTGCTGGTTGAGAATTAATTGTGCAGCTTCCTGTAATAGTGCCTTCATTAGATCCCGACTTTTCTTGAGCGCGCTTAAGACGATCTGGATAAGGTTCGGAGTCTATAAAATCAAGAGGATCCCGAGATTCTAAATCGGAAAAAAGCTCTTTAAAAGAGCCTTTATCTACGATAAGGTTTATTCGTTTTTTTGCTGTAAGGCGATAGTGATAGTCGCACTTTGGGCAGCAGCTATTTTTCTTCTCAAGCTCTTTTTTATGAATGAGCTCATCACAATGAGTACATTTAAGCCAACCGCTAAAGCTGTCTTTATTCGTTATTTGAACTTTAATTTTAGGCTTAGTCCTAGAAAACAGGCCCATAAAAACCTCATTATGCAATAAATAAGATAAAAAGAATACGTTAACTAATAAAGAGCAATTATACAAGAAGAATCGATCTATTGTCTATATTTATTTGAAAATGAATAAGAATGTGCACTGTTGATCGCTATTTATAGGTAATGGGGAATAAATAACATCCTATTTATTCTAGCTCTTCCCGTACAGAAACATAATTCACGCGAGTTTCGTATCTATATCATTGAGAATCAATACAGAAGGTAACCGCAAAGCGGTGATTAGTGGCAAAGCCACGACAGTTGTTAGCCGTAGATGACAAGACATAAGTGCGTAGCAGCGAATGCGAGAAACCTACGGCTAACAGCTGTCGTGGCTTCGTCACTACTGCTCTGTTGCATAAGTTCTTTAAGTAAATAGGCTTTTACCTTTGTTTTTTTGTAGTCAGCTCTACGTCCTTTAATTTAAAACTTTACCCTTACGCAATATTCAGTGGTTGTAGCGCGGGCGCTCCGCATTCGCATCAACCTAACATAGAATTCTGATATTTAGTGACATACACTGGGAGTGCTAACATTAACGTCAGTTCGACTCTTAATTCCGCCCTGTCTACTGGTTTATAGAAATAGTTTTTAGACCACGGTAGTGTTACCT
>JBDQID010000039.1:0-8710 GCA_040264515.1 Chlamydiales bacterium | reverse complement strand
GACTTTAAGTGCTTTGGTGTGTGGGAAGAGCGACGCTGTGTGTCCGTCTTCCCCGAGTCCTAAAATAACGAGATCGAAGAGTTTGGAGGGGATTTTTTCTAGAATCTTTTTCTCGTACTCTTCGGCACCTTTTTCGATATCGACTTCAGCTTCCATCCGGAAGATATTTTCTTCTTTGAGAGGTAGATGTTTAAGGCCGGCTTTCATTGCCATACGGTAATTGCTCTGCTCATCATCAGGGGCAACAGCGCGCTCATCGCTCCAGAAGAGTAGTACTTTGGACCACTCAATGGTCGTGGTCTCGTCTCTTAGGAGTGTATACACAGCTTTTGGAGTGCTTCCTCCGGATAGAGCAACAGCAAAATAGCCTTGGTGCGCAATGGCCGTAGACGCGAGAGCTAGAAAGTGATCGACGCAGAACTGGACAGTTTGCTCGTTGCTTCCAGGAATTGCTAAATTCCGGCGTTGGTCGTACGCTTTGATCTGTTTTTCTATATTGGCAAGTGTTTGCATGGTGTGTTACCGTATTGTGGCGAGTGTTTGTAGAAGATTGCGGTAGTGGCTGCTGTGTGGGGAGTAGAACATCTCTTGCATTAAGGATTGCTCTCTTTGCAGCGAAGAGAATGGAAGAAGATAGGGGACTTCGCAATGTTGTGGGGTTGATATTTTTATGCTGACCTCTCTTTCGATAGTCTCTCTTAAGAAAGTGTAGTTGTGCCCAGAGTTTGTGGTGATATCGAGTAAGAGGAGTGTTCCGGGATCGAATTGGGGTTTGTTTTCAGGACGAATAGTTATATGAATTTCTTGGTTGTCTCTTTTAAAGACCATTTTTTCATCTGTTTTACTTTGAAAAGTCCAGTTGAGTTGTGATGCTAGCCAGGCGATGAGTTGAAAGGAAGTGTATTCGGGGCGTGTGAAGTGATCGGTTGTGCGGCTATTATAGGCAAGATCGATTTTATGTGTGTTTTTTAGCTGATCGATTTTTTGAGCGGAGTTAAAGGTTTCTGCCATGATATGGCGCCAGCCGCTAAGGCGCGCCCAGGTAAGATCAACGATGTGATTGGGGAATTCATTTTCTTTGTTGATAAATGAACGGGCAAATTCGAAGAGATTGGGGGTTGCCATGGAGTCGAAAATAAGGCGACAGCTGATTTTTTTGAGCTCGGAAAATATTGCGGGGGTAACAGAGAGGTCTTCAGCCCATAGAAGATGTATAGGCAGGTCTGGTCTTAGCAGGGGAAGGAGCGTAAAGGGGACTTGATCGAGTTCGTTATAGCTTGAAGTTATGGTGAAGATGTCACAGAGGATCGCTTTTTTTCCTAAACGCACAGTTTTTGTTGTATGTTCGCAGTTTAAAGAGCCCTTTTTTCCTGTAATAATGGCAATCACACGGCAGGGGAAGTACGGCATAATTGTATCGACAAGAGAGTCAAAGAACGCTTTTCGTGCTTGGTTTTCAACAAAGATGACAAGGGTGAAAAGAGACGCTTTTACAGCGGTGATGGGAGGAGCTGCTTTTGTTGCGCTGAGAGTGGAGTGATCTTTTAGTGTCATGAGCTTTTAACTCCCTGTACTTAAATTTTATAAAAGGCGCCAGGAGCGGTTGGTTTTGCTTAAGAGGTCGTCAGCTTTATTAGGTCCCCAGCTTCCGGCGGCGTAGTTGGGGAAGTCGCTGTGAAGGGGTGGGGCGTTACCATTGAGGATGGGATTGAGTAGATCCCATGCTGCAATGACTTCGTCACCGCGAGCAAAAAGAGTACTGTCACCGCTCATGCAGTCGCAGATGAGTCTTTCATATGCGTCGGGTGCTGTGAGTCCGAAGTAGGAGCCGTAGAGGAAGTTCATCTTAACGGGTTGGATTGGGCCACTGAGTCCTGGAACTTTACAGTTGATGTTCAAAGAGATACCTTCGTCGGGCTGGATGCGTATTGTCAGGACATTCGGGGAGCATGGATCTTGTCGGTGGAAGAGAATTCCCGGAACGTCTTTGAATGTGATGGCAATTTCGGTTACCCTTTTTGGCAAGCGTTTGCCTCCACGTAAATAAAAAGGAACCCCTGCCCAGCGCCAGTTGTCGATGAAGAGCTCGAGTGCAACATAGGTTTCTACAGGAGATGATTTGGATACGTCAGCCTCTTGGCGATAGCCGAGAGCTTCTTTGGAGTTGACAAATCCCGGAGCGTATTGGCCTAGGACGACGTGATCGTGTAGATTTGAGTTTGTTAGGGGGCGGATAGCGCGCAATACTTTAACTTTTTCGTCTCTGACAGCATCGGCATCGAGATTATGGGGAGGTTCCATGGCAACGAGGCAAAGTAGTTGCATGATGTGGTTTTGCATAGTATCGCGTAAAAGACCGGCTTCTTCAAAGAAATTTCCCCGTGTGCCAATACCGATATCCTCGCAAGAGGTTATTTGAACGTGATCGATGAATTTATTGTTCCAGAGGGATTCAAAGATGGAGTTTGCAAAGCGGAAGACGAGTAGATTCTGAACGGTCTCTTTGCCCAAGTAGTGGTCAATACGGAACATTTGTTCTTCATTGAGGTATTTGAGGAGGTGGTGTTGTAGCTTGCGTGCGGACTTTGCGTCGTGTCCAAACGGCTTTTCGATGATGAAGCGCGACCATTTGTCTTCGACAATTTTACTGTCGTAGATTAGCGAGTGTTGGGAAAGTTTTTCAACGATGAGGGGGAAGTGGCTTGGGGGAGTTGAGAAGTAGAAGATTCTATTCCCGCGTGTTCCAAGCTTATTATCGAGCTCTTTTAGGTATGTATCGAGTGTTTGATACCCTTCGTCGTTATCGAATTCTGAACGATGGTAGAATATTTTTTCAGAGAATTTGTTCCACGTATCGGCATCTACGGATTTGTGTCTGTTGTGTTCGGCAACAGCTGTGCGCATCTCTTGACGGAATAGTTCGTGGTCTTTGGGGCGGCGGGCAAACCCGACGCAGCCGAATTGCGGGGGAAGCTGTCCCTCTTCGAAGAGGTGGTAGAGTGCTGGCATGAGTTTGCGTGCAGTCAGGTCTCCTGTTGCACCAAAAATCACAAGCAGGCACGGCTCAACAACGCTATTGGCTTGTGTCGCCTCTTCTAAAGGGTTTTGAAAAGTCAGGTCGTCTATCATAATAGCGCCTATTTTGCCTTATTTCCTCAAAAAAAGAAACCGTCATTTTTAGCCAAGATTCAGGGCGTTTTTGAATGAAGGATGTTTTTGAGAGGGGAGAGGATGAAATTATTATTTGAATCTAAACCTTCAATTGGGTAGTAGTTAGTATTTTAATATTAAAGTGGCGTTATCGGCTTAATTATTAGAAGATTGGAGGCTTTATGTCAGCACTTATAAATGTAGGAAGAGGCGGAGATCTAGCAGCATCATGGGTTATTCCTGAGTCTAGAGAATGCAAAGAGGGGGATCTATTTGAAAAGGATAAACTTCTTTTACGCAGTGATGTGGCTCACGCTTTATGTGATAGAGTGCGAATTCTTAGGAAAAGTGAGAGCTCTTATCCTACGGAAACAGTCTTCGATCATCCGAATTCTATCTCAACAATAGGATCAAAATTTAGTCGTAAGTTTGAAAAAGTAAAAGTTGCGTTTGATGAAATTGATCCTTCGATCAGAGAGAGATTAGATTATTTAGTTTCTGAGGACCCAAGAGAGTTTAAGAGTGTGTTAGCTAGAGCTTGGGAGGTACAGCAGAAAAGAGATGATGTCGAGTTGATGCGTTTAAGGATAAGCGCAGTTTTTTCAAAAAGAACACCTATAGGTTGTGCAAAAAAAGCTCTACAGTGTGCTGAAGTCGGTGTAACTCGCGCTCGATTATCAGGCTCAGCAGAAAAGCTCCAAGAAGCAAGAGATGAGCTGAAGCGTTGCGAGGTAGCTTTATCTAATGCTGTAATAGAGAGCATGGAGAATCGACACAGTTGTTAATTCGAATGATATTTATACCTTGTTTGAGAATTTAATTTTTGTAGAGAATTTACGAATTTAAAGAAGGCGATTTTGAGTGAGTTTAAGAGTTCATTTCAGATCAGGCTGAAGGCCTGATCTGAAATAACCTCTTAGGATGAAGTTTGAGAGATTCTCTTACACTGCTGCTGCATATGTATATTAAGCTAACACTGAGATGTAAGTGTAGTGTGCTTGGGATAAAAAGCTTACAGGGTAAAAAGAGGCGGCGTTATTTAGCTATTTTGAGTTTGAAGGGTGTGGGGTAAGTTGAGGTTGATTTATTCTGTTGAGGTGGATTTGGCGTGTTATATGAGAAGCGTTGGCAGAAAAAGGGAGAGTAGTGCTCCATTCCTTTATCTCTTAATGTTTGATGGATTTTGTATTGGACTTTTTGAGGTAAGAGATGTTCTGGATGTGCTGATGGGCGAAAAGCAGCATTAACAATAGGTTGGCGAAGAGCTGCAGCATTGCGAAGAAGTGATGAAACCATTGAAACAGTCCTTAATTTTTACTCATTTTAAACATCGCCTCGAGGCACTTAAGAGCACCTTCTCTTGTTTTATTATCGAATTCGATAATTTCTTCTGGGCGCGGCGCGCGTAGGGCGCGCTCTAGATTTTCAAGATTATTAGATTTCATGTATTTACACATCATACAATTTCCAACGAGTTGCACTTCGGGATGCTCGACTTGTAGTCTGGAGACAAGGCCGCACTCTGTTAGCAGCATAAAGGGGGATCCATCTTTTGCATGCTTTTTCACATGTTGTACCATCTGTGATGTAGATCCTACGACATCGGCATGCTCGATGACAGCAGGAGAGCATTCTGGATGCGCTAATACAGACACATTTGGATACTGTTTTCGAATGTGTTGAGCGTGTTCTGGGCTGAACTCTTCGTGCACATAACAGGTGCCGTCCCAGAGTTGGATTTCCTTTTCGATACCGCTTTCTTTTAGATGAGCGATAAGGTTTTTTCCCATCAGAAGGTCGGGGAGAAAAAATATTTTATCATTGGGGCAGGTAGCTACAATGTGGTAGACGTTGGATGAGGTCACGCAGATATCACACGCAGCTTTTACAGCAGCTGTTGTGTTAATGTAGCAGATAAAGGTGTGATCGGGGAATTGATCGCGTAGTCTCAGGACATCTTCTGCTGTGATGCTATCGGCAAGAGAGCAGCCACCGTTTGGATTGGGATCGATGACGAGCTTGTCGGGATTGAGAATTTTAGCTGTTTCTGCCATGAAGCGAACGGAGGGAAAAACAATCGTCGAGGCGTCTGTTTGCATCGCTTTTTGAGCAAGTCCATAGGAGTCTCCAACGTGATCTGCGACACCGTAGATAACATCTGGGTGTACATAGGAGTGTGCTAAGATGACAGCGTTTCTTTCTTGCTTGAGCTCTGTGATGCGATTGATTAGAGGGCAGAGTCGCTCACATCGCGCCAAAGTGTATTCGCATAGTTTGTTATCTGTTTTGACTCTTTTTAATTTTTCAAAAAGAGCGTCAGGTGTCCATTGGATTAGACTCTTCGTACTCATTATGCTGTCCCTTCGGGAAAGAAGCTGTTTTTTTGGTTATCTAGGTAGCTTTGTAGGATGAGAAGGGCTGCTACGCTATCGACAGACTTTGCACGCTTTTTACGCGTTAAGTTGCCTTCTCGCATGGAGCGTTCTGCTTGAACGGAAGTTAGGCGCTCGTCCCATAGGATAACAGGGACGGGGAGATTTTCTTCTAGAAGAGCTGCGAATTTTTTAGCTTCTTCTCCCATACTACCAAGGGTGCCGTTCATTTTAATTGGTAAGCCGACGATGACTGTAACAAATTTATAGCCTTGGGCTTCGAGTGCTTGCAAGCTTTTAAGCACGGTTTGCGCTGTTTGCTCGAGCTTTTTTTCGACTTTGATTGTGGGTTGAGGATTCGCAAGGATTTGCTGCTCATCGCTCATTGCTATTCCAATTCTAGCATGACCATAGTCGATGCTTATAACGCGTCCCTTGCTCATGAGTTGCCCTTTGTGTTGATCATTGCTTTGACGAAGTCTCTGAAGAGGGGGTGAGGTACGGTGGGCTTTGATTTGAATTCGGGATGGAACTGCACTCCAACCATCCATGGATGGTTGGGGATTTCTGCAATTTCGCAAAGAGCGTGCTCTTTGAGTGTTCCAGAGATGAGCATACCGGCATCTTCTAGCGACTGTTTGTATTTGTTGTTGAATTCGTAACGGTGGCGGTGGCGCTCTGAGACCTCGCCTGCGTTGTAAGCCACGTACGCTTTAGAGTCATTCCTTAGTTTACAAGGGTATGCTCCAAGGCGCATTGTTCCGCCTAGATTTTCAACGCTTTTTTGCTCGGAGAGCAGTGAGATAACAGGGTTTTCTGTTGTAGGATCAATCTCTGTTGAGTTGGCATCGGTTCTCCCCAAAACATTACGAGTGAATTCAACGACCATAAGTTGCATGCCTAAGCAAATGCCAAAGTAGGGAATGTTGTTTTCGCGGCAATGTTGTGCGATGCCCACTTTGCCTTTCCATCCGCGCTCACCAAATCCACCGGGAACAAGAAAGCCGTCGCACTCTTCGATGAGTTCTTTTAGGTTGCCATTCTGGAAGATTTTATCAGCTTCGATTTTTTTAATTTTAATCGCGTAGCCGTTGGCGATTGCACCGTGTTGGAGCGCTTCGAAAACGGATTTATAGGCGTCCTGGTGGTCGAGGTATTTGCCAACGATTCCAACGGTGATTTCCCCTTTTGGATTGATGATGGTATCTACGATTTTTTCCCAGTGGGAGAGGTCGTAGTCGGTGTAGGGAAGTTCAAGTTGTTTGCAAATGAGTTGGTCTAGCCCTTCACGCTTTAGGTCTAGGGGGACTTCGTAGATTGTGTTCTCAACATTAGCTTCGTCAATAACGGCTTCTCTTTTCACGTTACAGAAGAGGCTAATTTTATCTTTTACTTGATTGGAGAGGCTGTTTTCAGAGCGGCAAATAATGATGTCGGGGAAGAGGCCGATGCTTCTTAGCATTTGTACGGAGTGTTGAGTTGGCTTGGTTTTTACCTCTCCTGCAAAGTCGAGATAGGGAACGTAGGTTAGGTGAATATTGATGCAGTCATCAGCACGTTCGTTACGGAATTGGCGAATAGCTTCGAGGAATGGCTGTGATTCGATGTCGCCTACGGTACCACCGATTTCTACTAAAACGAGGTCGATGTCTGGCTCTTGCTGACTACATTGAATGATGCGACTTTTGATTTCGTTTGTGATGTGGGGGATGACTTGAACTGTTTGCCCCAGGTAGTCTCCACGGCGCTCTCTTTTGATAACGGCGTCGTAAATTTGTCCAGAGGTTGCATTGGATGCTTTGGAGAGTGGGGAGTTTGTGTAGCGGAAATAGTGCCCTAGATCAAGATCGGTTTCAGCTCCGTCATCGGTGACATAAACTTCTCCGTGTTGGAACGGATTCATTGTACCGGGATCGACATTGAGGTATGGGTCTAGTTTAAGAAGGGCGAGCTTGAGCCCTTGCTTTTCTAAGAGCATGGCAATGGAGGCTGATGTTAAGCCTTTTCCTAGAGAGGAGAGGACTCCACCTGTTATGAAGATGAATTTTGTTTGCATAGTATGTCCTCTATTTTCTTAATGTCTTCTGGTGTATCGACTCCGATTGCGGGGTCGTTGACAATAGCAGTTTTGATTTTGTAGCCGTTTTCAAGAACTTTTAGTTGTTCGAGATCTTCAGCTTTTTGTAAAGGTGTTTGCGGTAGTGTGGCGTAGGTAAGTAAGAACGCTTTTGTAAAGGTGTAGAGCCCGAGGTGACGCAGGAGTTTTGCGTCTTTTTTAGAGGGGATAGGAGAGCGGCTGAAGTAGAGGGCGTTGCCTTGAAGATCAAGGACGCACTTTACAATGGATGGGGAGGTCGGGTCTTCGTTAGGGGAGAGTGGGGTAACAGCGGTGCCCATAACAGCGTTATTGTCATTTTGTAGTAGAGCAATGACTTCGTTGATGATTTTGGGGTCGAGGCAGGGCTCGTCACCTTGAATGTTGATGATAATGGAGTTGTCATCGAGCTCTTTGAGATTTTTTACAACTTCTGCAATTCGATCAGTGCCAGTGGCGCAGTCGGGAGATGTCATAACGACTTTTCCGCCAAATTCTTTTACATGCTCGGCAATGCGGATATCGTCTGTTGCAACGAGTAGTTCAGAGAGAGTAGAGCAGCGTAGCGCGTTTTCATAGCTTCGTTGGATTAAGCTTTTCCCTAGAATATTTGCTAGGGGCTTGCCCGGAAAGCGAGAGCTTTCGTATCGAGCGGGGATGACTCCGATAACCTGATTCATGTTCTTCTCAGCACAATAAATAAAGACATCATATCCTCTCAGGAGTTTTTACGTAAATAGAATAGAATAGTAGTGGTAATTAAAATTGAATCATTGAATTTTAGATTATCTTAACGTCAGTTCGACTCTTAATTTGGTACTGGTTAATGATTGACAACAATCGTTTTTAGAGCACAGAATCAAAACGTATCTACCTTTAGATCAATATTTTAGTTATAGAATTGAAGTTTGGCACTTTTTTTATGGCTACAACAGCTCGGTCTCGAATTCAGACAGACGATGAGTTTACTTAAGACCACGATAGTGGTCGTTTCTCTCTTTAGCCCAGCACTTTAGTGCTGGGAAAGATAGAAAAAAATCTATGCCACGGTAGTGGCATCTCTCAGGATCTCAAAGTTAAAAAAGAAGAGAAG
>JBDQID010000038.1:0-8945 GCA_040264515.1 Chlamydiales bacterium | reverse complement strand
GCAGTGGCATCTCTTAGGATCTCAAAGCTAAAGAGGAAGAGAGGTGTCACTGCCGCGGTACACTGTTCTTACTATCCTATCCCAGCACTAAAGTGCTGGGCTAAAGAGAGGTGCGACCACTACCGTGGTCTAAAAACTATTTTCATAACTACTTTAGAGCCAGCTTTCTTTCAATTTTAGGAGCAGATTGCTCTTAAGTTGCTCGGGTTTCCTATGGTCACCCGAAGCTTTAATCTGGCGTCTTGCGGACTAGAAAACGCTACTTTCTTCGCGCTCGCCCTCTAGCAGCGGGAGCTGCTGGAATAAGAAAGTCGTAGTGTCCGGGTTTTAATAAGAGATGGTCAATATCAGATCGATCTTCAGATCCTTCGAATAGAGAGGCTCTCATTTCCTGATGAGGCCTGTTTGTATTGATTAAGAGGATATTTGTTTGTAAAACTTTCGCAGCTGCAGCTTGTATTAGTTGATCTTCAGAGAGTCTTCCCATTGTTTCAACGAATCTAGTACAGAAATCTTCGAGAGCCTTCGTATCTGTTAAAGTACTTTTTATTTTTTCAACAGAGTCAACAGCCGCTTTAAGAGCGTTTATCTCTTCTACAGAAATTCCGTCTTCTGTACCTTGCCGACCTATTATATTTTGCCCTTCTTCTCGAATTAGTCCTGCGATTGCTGTTTTAATTTTATCGATAGGGCGTGTAGCTTCTTCAGCATTTTGGCGGTGGTCTTGAATGGCTTCAAGAAGGGTTGGATCGCTTTTCATGTGATTAGCAATTGCATGTCTATATAGTAGAATGGAATCATAATCGAATTGTGTTTCGCAAAAAAGTGTGGCTATCTTGATGTCTTTATTCTCTAGATTCTGAGATAGGTCGGTTAGGAAATGAAATAGTCGTTGCTTTGCAGCTACAATTTCGGGCTTATCACTCTCTGTCTTTGTTAATAGATCACGTAGTTCTATTATTTTTGCGGCATCTTTATTTTGCACGAGTCTGTTGAGACGAGATACTAATGCAGAGCGATAAAAGCAGTTGTTGTCACCTCTAATAGCGATATGGAATTGATACTCTATTCCTAATGCTAGGTTAATATAGCTAGCATCTAGAGGGGCTGGCATTTGCGTTTTTAATTCCCTGTGTTGCGCTTCAAGAGCTTTTCTCTGTTCAGCAAGGATGTTATATTCTTTAAGTTGATTCCACTGATCTTGTGTTACGTGACCTAAGTAGTGATTTACTAGCCCTGGGATTTCTTCGTTGCTTAATTCTCGAGGGAAATCGTCATCACCTTTTTCGTCAGGGTGTTTCTTTTCCACGGTGATTTTTTTATGTAAGGTGTTTATCTCTGAGAGTTCATCGGAAAGTATTGCTTTCTCTCTTGCACTGTATGCACTTATCTCTTCTTGAAGAGCATCTTTCTGTTGTTGAATTTGACGTACTTTGGCTTTTATTTCTGGTGCTAGACCTTTGATTGCGTTAAATTTTAATTGGGTGTTTTGGTTTTCTTCCCTTAGTGTAGAGATTTTCCGTGGCTCGACATTTTTTTTATTTTCTGTAGGTTTGTTTGCTTCTGCAATAACCTCATATGTTAAGCCTCCGCCAATATTCACTGGATTACGGACATGAGGGCGTGCTGGCGCTGTTCTAGCAGCGGCGTCACCGCTAGCTTTTGACTCACTACCACTACCAGTGCGAGTATGTTGTGCTGGAGTTCTTCTGGCACTACCACCGCCAGCAGAGGCAGCTGAGCTGCTTGCAGATTTGAATGAATTGATCACTGTTGTGATCTTGTCGAGTTCAGCTTGGCATTGTTCCTGAAAGGCACTAAGCGCAGTAATTTTGCTTGGGTGTAGCTGGTATGCTGCCTCAGCAAAAAAAATTTTAGATTGATTTTCTAGAGCAGCGAATTCTGCTTCTACAGTAGCGATATTTTCAATAGGAACTGGGGATACAAGTCTGTGATGAAAATGGTTGATGCTGCTCTCTAGTGTTCTTGACTCCCCCTTTAGCCTCTCATAGGTTGCTTGCTCACCTTGTGTAAGGGCAGCTGTTTGCTCACTGCCGTCACTTGCAGCAGCTGCAGCTGGAACATGTTGAGAAGCTGGAGAAGCTTTGAGCTTTTCAGCTTGAGTAGCTATTAGAGTACGAAGCTTTATTGTTGCTTGAATAATTTCAGAAAGGCTTTGTATCTCTTGCATGATAGTAGGCGCTTCCTTTCCTGCTCGAGATAGCGCATCTATATGCTCTTTGCATACCGCTCTGAGAGAGTCAGCCTCATCTTTTAATGCATCCCAATTTTTTTGACCATCGGAATGGATTTTGCGACTTAGAGTATTGATACGCTTTTGAATCCTTGTTGTCTCTTGATTAAGCGCTTTTACTTCTCGTAGCCTGGCAGCTGCAGCAGCGGTGGCTTCAAGATCTGTAGCGTCTGCACTGGAAGCGCTACTGCTGTCATCGCTTTCATCACTCGAGTCGATCTCACTCTCAGGTTCTATTCCATCTACAGTTGTAGCTACAGCTGCAGCTCTATCACGGGCAGTTTTGAGCGTAGTGTAGAGGGAGATTACAGCATCGAGAGAAGTGGTAAGGGGTACTGTACCAGTGGAGAATTTGGAGTCGAAGCTATGTTTATCGAATTCGCTTAGTGCGCCAAATACTTCTGCTTGCTTTTGATACTCTTTTAAGATTCCTTCATATTTCGTTTTTATTTTTGCTAGCTCTTTTGCAAATGCTGCTGGGTCTGTTAACTTTTCATCAAGAGCTCCCTCAAGGCTCTGACATGTTGCTTCGATTAGAGTGGCTTGATCTGTTAGTCGTTCTATGCTATCGATTAAGGGCCGGGCTCCTTTAATTCCGGTGCGATCTTGTAAGTTTTTAAGTCGCTCTATGATTTCGCTTTGCCCTTTCCAGTTGTCAAGAGTTGTAAAGTTCTCAATAGCTTGAGTGACAGCGGGAGCATTTGTTTCGTCATGGAAGCTCGCTTCAAGACCTTCTATCTGTGTGATAATAGAAGCAGATCTGCCTGCATCAGCTGTAGAGCCAGTTTTTGTGACGCTGTCAGTTTCAAAGATATCGCCGGAATCACCTACTTTTGAGTCACTCTTATCACCGCTTAGTAAGATGTCTCCTTCACTAATGTCACTGTCACTACTACTACTACTACTGCCACTATGGTCGGAGTCTCTTGAAGAGCCACTCTCTTCACTTTCTTGGGGTTCTGTGGACGTAAAACCTACAATATGCGTTTTACAGTGGGCGTCTTGCATTGCGGCTTGTTGTACATGCTCTTTGGCGGCGTGAAGGTTTTGTCCAAATGACGTTCTTTTAAATCCTAGAGTAATTATGCGGAAGAAGACTCTTCTGAATTTACGGATAGCGTTGTCTTTTGATTTTAGTTGATTTAGTAAGTTTTCAGAGTCTCTTTTGTATGCTTTTACCCTGCCTTTTAGTTTAATTATATCTGTTCCTCTAGTTTCGGTTGTATGTTCTGGTTTGTATTTATTTTCAATTATCCTAGATCGTATATCACTTATGTTTTGTCGTATGTCACTTAGTTTAGTAAGGTCAGATTGAGTTGTATCTGTATTTTTACTATCTGTAGAGCTTACATCTGCAGAGCCTAAAGGTTTTTGGCTCGGGTTTCTTGAAAAGCATGGGAAGCGCATAGTATAACTCCTAATATACAAATTATTTTAATTGTTGTTCGTTTTAATTACAATTTTAAACGATAAGCTTTAAGATTACATTAAGGAGTTGTTGGGTTCACGTTAAATATGACGGGAAAAAGAGAAAGATCTACTAAAAGGGGCGTGCTTTTAGCTCAATCAACCTTTTTTGTAAAGGTGGGAGCGCTTCCCAAACATTTTGACCTGAGTTCATTAATATAGTTACAGGAGCAGTCTGTTCAGCGTTGTATTCCCCTAAAGAGAACTTCGTTGATGGGCAATATGAAAGCAAGGTATCCCAATTAGTAGACCATTCTCTATTTTATTCTATTTCGTTAAAATCATCCAACTAAAAAGATTCGTGGGATAGGATAATCGTATTATACGATACTCCATTGAATAGTTCATTTTTTGATTTACACCAATGTTTTCCATAGGTTTGGATTTCTGGCATGAGATTTTTCCCTTTAGTAGCGAGTGGTGAGGGGGGTTGGGAGTGTGCCGTTGTAGTTGTGACACTTGAGGATAAGAACGCTTTTTTGAGGGGCGGTATAGGCGTAGAATATGGGGCGTTGTAGGGCAAGCTCAACTTTTTCGAAGTAGGGGCTTAACTCTTGAATGTATTCTTCGGCATTACAGTGGGGACGGTTTTCGGCAACGACAAAAAAGCCAGTTTTTCCTTGTTGTTCTTCTTTCATGGATGGCCAGAAGGAGAATTGATTTTTTCTATTACCTTTAATATTTAGAAAATAGGCGCGTTTTTGTCCAGGACCGTAAAAGCTTAAGATGCTTGTCATTTGATACTTGTGACTAAAGAGGAAGTGCTCTTCTGCGTCGTATTGTATTTCTCGAAGAGCTGTATGCAGTGCATCCCAGCCTAAGTTATGTCGGAACATATTGATTTTATATGGAATCTTTACTTGAGAGAAGTAAGAATTTGATTGAATAGAGGGCAGTGAGATGACAATACTTGAGAGAAAAAGAGAGAGCGCTGTGCCGAAAAATAGCCATCTCTTACCGTAACGTAACTCCGTTACAGCGTACCAGCAAAGCAGTAGTACGGCCGTAGGATAGATGTAGATGCCCCAGTTTGCTTGCATTTTATTGAAGCAGGCAAGAAAGAGCGAGAAGAGTAGCGAACATGAGCTGATAAGCGCGCAAAAAAAGATGGGAAAGGGAATCGCCTTTCTCTTTTTGACGATATGGATAAGGGCAAAGAGAAAGAGAAAAAAGTAAACAGGAGAGAGCAGCCCTATTTGCGCTGCAAAGAATTCGAAAGGGTTACCGTTAAAGAGCGGTTTTGTAACAACAGTTGCTGTTGCAGCTACTGCGGAGGGCGGAGGAAGTACGCTGTACCATACGTGGCGAAACGTTGCCCACTCATGCGTAGCGTTCCAAAAGAGTGTAGGCAGAAGACCGATGGATGAGAGCGCAATCGAGAAAAAGAGCTCTTTTTTTCGATCCCATGAAAACGGAGTGATAAAGAGCCATAAAATGTAGATAGGCCATTTAAAAAGAGCACCAATGCCGATGCAGAGTCCGACTTTCCAGAGCGAAGAGCTGGGCCACTGTTTTAAAAAAAGCAGGCAGGAGAGAATCCAGCAAAGAATAAATGGAGCGTCCGTTGTTGCTGCAAAAGAAGAAAGGATACCGATAGGTGAGCAGGCGAGCACAATAGCTGCCCAAAAAGAGACCTCCCCCTGCTGCTTTGTTGTATGTGAGAGGGAATAAATCGCAAGCGGCAGGCAAAGTGAGAGAAGAAGACTCATCGAGCGCACAGCGAGCTCTGTGTTGCCAAAGAAGTAGCTGCCTAAGGCTATTTGCCATCCGATGCCGGGAGGTTTACTATAGTAGCCCCAGTCGAGTTGTTGTGACCAGGTCCAGTACTGTGCCTCGTCTGGTGCTAAGCCGACTCCCGCATATAAAATCAACATAAAAGCAGCGACTGCTTTTATCGCGAGGATGAGCGTGAGGATCGGTATTAAGCTTCTTTTGCCTGTTCCCATTACAATTACTGCTCCGTTAAGATTAAGGGCTCACTGTTGAGCGGTTTTTAGAGCTTATTTAAGATCAGACCGTTGCTCTGATCTTAAACACGGTCTAAAAACCAGTCAAAATCGGCTCCTTGTGGATCCCAAACGCGTCTACGAGTTGCTTAGCTTTTCAGCGCGCTTAGCAGAGCGCTCTTCTTGCTCGAGGCGACCGAAGTTGTAACCGTCGAAGTCTACGAACTGAAAGAAGCGCTCGAAGGCAGGGATCGCATCGATGGTTTGTTTGGCGATCTCTTGGGCTACAAAACGGTAGCCTGGGTGTCCAGCAGCAGAAGAGCGTAGCTCGCAGAGCCATTGTAGAGCGCGCAGATTAACGTGAAAGTACCAGCGGATGTTATAGGCCATTGGAACGACGTATTGCGCCTCTTCTGGTAGCTCGTTTGCAATGGTATCGAAAACTTCTTTTGCTTGGTCCATTGCTTGGCAGTAGATCTCTTTGGCCTCTGTTCCTTCGAACTCTTCTGGTAAGTAGTAACCGTAGTTACAAGTAAGAAGTTGGTGCTCTTGTGTGAGCATGCGGTGACGCTGTAAGTCACGGTAGATGCCGTAGTCGGCAGTGATCTCGAAGGTGAACTGGGCGTGTTCGAGAGCGCGTGGAGATTTGTGGCGGCGGTTGGTTCTCGCGGTGCATGCAGCATCTAAGATTTTGTTGATCTCTTCTTCTGGGAGCTCTTTACAGTACGCTTGGAGTTCTTTGAGCCCTTTTCCGGTATGAGGGAAGAGCAGAGCTGCTGCGACGTTTAGAGGTGAGTCAGCATCGTAGTTGACAAGACGAACGCCTGCGTGGTTAACGCCTTCTGGAAGAGAGTCTTGAGCTGTTGTAACGGTGGTGAGTTCCGCTTGCATAGCTTCTGTGAATTTAGCAAAAGAGTCGTAATGGCGATGGGAGAGCTCTGATCTGCGAACAAATGAAGGGATGACTTTCGTTAATTCATCGTACGATTTCTGTCCGACATCTTGTAGCTCGGCCAGGTTGTTAGAGTGTAGCTTTTTTATTAATGTTTCGAAGAAGCGGCCATTACCGTAGACGCCCATGTTGGTTAGTGTTGATGCAGGAAGGAGGCCGCGTAGGCAGTCGAGGACTTTGGCACGGAGTGCTGCTGTGTATGCAGCCTTAGAGGTGTCTTCGTCCTTTGGAAATTTCTCTTCCATCTGTTCGGTAAGGGGAGGAATGAGCTTCGAGTAGGTTTCAAAAAGCATATCGCATGTTTCGGTGTAAATCTGCTTGTAGGCAGATGTCATCAGAATAGGCTCGCGATAGTAGAGGTAGTTGCCTTTGACTTTTTGATCGAAGTAGATGTACCTTGTGGATTTTTCGAGTGGCGAGCCACCGATACGACAATCCTCAATTACTTTTGTGGCGATCATGGAGATGTTTTCAACGGCAAGGTGTGCGCCGCCGAGCTCTCCAATGGAGTCATCTCCGTAGCCGTCGAGGATGCGATCGTAAAAATTTTGTGCTTTTTTAATCGCCTGCATCTGCCCTTGCTCGGACTCCGAGTCGTCGCTTTTTTTTCCAACGATGCTCTCAAAACTTGTTTCGTCATTGGATACAAATTCTTTTAGTAGTAGTGAGCGTAGCCCAAGGCGTGAGCGGGAGTAGCGGGAGAATAAGGCTCCTTTAATAACTTCAGGAAGATTCCTTAAGACGAAAACATTGCTGGAAGTATTGGTAACGTAGCGCTGAAGGGTCTCAGTTTGGCTTTCTGTAAATTCTTCGTAATCTTCTTGCATCATGAATAAACCTCAAAATCCTTATAAGCTATCGAGAAAGAGCGTAATAGGTTGCCATATCTCTTTTTCAATGTCCAAGGAAAAGGGATAGCAGGTTGAAAATTTTCCTTCAACTGTTCTAATATCAGAAGGTATGGTCGCTAAAATATCAGATGAACAACTTCTTAATTTGAATTTTCAAGGCTTTATTCCTGGGCCTAAGGAAGATGTATACCATTTTTTGGTGCGCGTACAGCGCTGTTTGGCGTTTGCCAATGAGGTGGATGAAGACGAGCGCCTTCCTTTTTTACTGAGTGAAAGAATTTTAGTTACGGAATATGGGGCAGCTTTAAGGCGAGCCGAAGAGTGTTATGGAATAAGCCCCGTTTGGGTACCAGCTTTTTATTCGGATCGTGGACTCTCTTTTTTCCACGGAGGTTGCTCATGGATTCCTTTTCTTACTGATGAGCATCCTTTGGTTTATATTCAGCTCAGAGAAGCGTTTAAGAACTCTCAGCACTACCTGAAGATTTATCATCAGGACGAGCTGCTTTGTCACGAGTGGGCGCATGTGGGGAGGATGGCTTTTGAAGAGTCAGATTTCGAAGAGCTCTTTGCCTATCGCAGTAGCGATTCCGCTTTGCGTAAATGGTTCGGCCCTCTTGTAATGTCCCCGACAGAAGTGTGGCTCTTTATCGGCATGGTAGCACCGCTTATTCTTTTAGACTTCTCTTTACTTATCTTGGGGATGGATGAGTGGTTGAGTCGGATTTTTTACCTTAAAGCACTTCCGCTTTTGCAAATAGGGGTCGCTTTTTTAAAGCTTTTTCGCCGCCAGCGCTATTTTACAGTCTGCTTGAAAAATCTACGCTCGCTACTTGGTAATAAGCAAGTGTGTGATGCTGTGATGTACCGTCTAACGGATGAAGAAATTAGGCAGTTTGCAGATGAGGGGCCGCAGAGCATTCTTCAATACGCGTATGAGCAAAGAGGGCGCACACTTCGCTGGCGCCTGCTTTTCACTGCCTATTTTTAACGAGTAATAAACTTTACAAGAAGCAGTTTTGAACGCAATATTTAATTTAAAACTTTACCCTTACGCACCATTGAATGGTTGTAGCGCGGGCGCTCGCTCGCCCGCACTCTCATTAAAAGGCAGCTTACCCTGAATCGTTTATCCCTTTTCAACGCTTCGTTTACCACTTCATTCTTGAAGACGGTAAGTGGGTATGGGTAAACGATTTTTCAATGAGAGTGCGGGCGAGCGAGCGCCCCATTCGCATCAACCTAACGTAGAATTCTGATATTTAGTGGCATACGCTGGGAGTGCTAATATTAACGTCAGCTCGACTCTTAATTCCGCCCTGTCTACTGGTTTATAGAAATAGTTTTTAGACCGCAGTAGTGGTCGTTTCTCTCTTTAGCCCAGCACTTTAGTGCTGGGAAAGATAGAAAAAAACTATGCCACGGTAGTGGCATCTCTCAGGATCTTAAAGTTAAAAAAGAAGAGAAGTGCCGCT